>NZ_JBRIIO020000006.1:0-238019 GCF_052976845.2 Nakamurella sp. GG22
GGCACAGCATTCCGACAAGGCACAGCCCGCGGGCGGGCACTCAGAAGGCGCGGTGCCTAAGAACGGCGCGGCGGCTGAGAACGGTGCGGTGCCTGAGAACGGTGCGGCGTCTGAGAACGGCACGGCTTCCGGCAACGGCTTTGACCACCACCAGGGGGCGGATCCCCGACCCGGACAGGACATTCCGCACCGATGAGGATCTGGCCCGAGCGCTTGGAGAGCGCGCTGCGCCCGGTGCTGGTCGACAAGGTAGAACGCGACCATCGACAGAGCGATGCCGAATTCCTGCGCCGGCGGATCGTCGTCGGCGTCACCCTGGTGGTCGGGGCGACGCTGCTGGGCGTCTCGCTCAACGTGCCGCCGGGCAGCCAGTGGTTCTACCCGCTGACCATCGCGCTCGCCTTCACCTGGGTGATCGGCGGTTTCGCATCGGGTCCCCTGCACCTGGGACGAATCAATTTCCGGGGCGAACTGCGCCGTCCCATCCTGATCCCGATCCTCTTCGGGCTGGCCACGGCCGCCGTCTTCATCGTCGGGTCTGTCATCGTCCGGGAGATCGAGCCACTGCGGGACCTCACCGAGAACGTGCTCGCTTTCGCGCGGTACGGCTCGCTGCCGCTGGTCGCGCTGGTCACGTTGATGAACGGCATCGCGGAGGAGATCTTCTTCCGGGGCGCACTCTTCGCGGCGATCGGCACGCGCCATCCGGTTGCGATCTCGACCGCGATCTATGCTTTGACCACCCTCGCCACCGGCAACCCGATGCTGGTGTTCGCCGCCGTCATGCTGGGGGTGCTGCTCGGACTGCAACGTCGGGCGACGGGTGGAATTCTAGGGCCCATCCTCACCCACTGCACCTGGTCGATGACGATGCTGCTGGTGCTGCCATCGGTCTTCGCCGCGGCGGGTTGACGGCAGGCTGAGCGACTCCCGGTCAGATCTCTCCTGCTCCGGACCGCGGCCGGCCAGGTCGCTCGAGCTCTCCATGGTTCCCACGCCCCGCGCTCCCTGACTCGTCAGGGCTGGTACCGATCGATCCGGACGAAGTCGATGTTGATCTTCACGGAGCACGTCGCGCAGGGCGCCGTCCACGACGCGGACCCGGTCTGGATCACCTGGTGCAGGCTCGCGGTCGGAACGTTGACACCGCTGGTCGCGCCGTAGCGCTTGCCGTCCATCCACATCTCCAGCGTGGTCGGGGTCCAGACCACCATCGTCTCGTGCCAGACGTTCAGCCAGGGTTGAAAGGTGTTGACGTTGATGCCGCACTTCTCCCACGGCTCCCGGCCCGTCGCGGCTACACAGTGGTTGTAGCCCAGGACATTCGGCGACGTTCCGCCGTAGATCTCCGGCCAGTCGACTTCCCCGTCGGCCCAGTCGTTGGAGTCGGGCCACAGCAACGAGGCCCACCCCCATCCCTGGGCGCCGGCGCTGTACGGGACCGCCTTCCACTTCATCACCCACCGGCCGTACGACTGGGACACGTGACCACCGCTCCGCTGCGGCATGAGGGCGGCGGAATAGGCCTGGCCGGCGACGGTTCGCAGATCGATGGTCAGGTAGCCGTTGGCGACCGAGACGGTCCGGTCGGCGTCGTACTTAGCGATCTTGTGGATGTCACCGAAGCCGTCCCGGTCGGTGTGCCAAGCCCGCCACGTGGTGCCGTACGCAGCACCCGGGAACTGTCCCTTCGGCACCGCGGTGACGAAGTTGTCGTAGAAGACGGTGCGCCATCCGGCCGCTGACACACCGGTGGCCGGCGCCACCAACCCCGCGATCACCAGCAGGACCACGAGCAGGTGTCTTCTCATGACCGCAGCACCCTTCGAATGCAGAGCGTCGCGAACAGCACCCGCGTTGGCCTCCGACGCAACCCCGATGTCTCGATCTCCCCGATCAGGCCACCTGGCATGACCGACGGTGAGGACATTGTCGTCCGCGGCGACCGGATCGGTACGCGCCGGCGGGAGATGTGACCACCCCGACACATCCCGCCGACAAGTGGGCCGGACATGCAGAGAGGCCCGGAGCGGCATGCTCCGGGCCTCTCTGTGCACCGCCCCACACGTGCATCGCGCGGGGCGGGCGCGGGCGGAACCGATCAAGTTCCTATCGATGACGTCGTCGCCCGCGCCGAACGTGTTACAGATCTCATTCGACTTGGGGAAAGCGTTACCTAACGTGCCGTCGATGGTCCCAACGGGCTACTTTCCTTCCCATGCGGCCACCCACGTCCGCGCGCCCACGATTCCCGACGGATTGATGCCGTTGCGCTTCTGGAGTTTCACGACGGCGGCCTTGGTGGCGGGACCGTAGAAACCGGTCCCCACGAGGCCGTAGCCCCTGCTGCCGAGCTGCTTCTGGAAGCACTGCAGTTTCGCGTCGGTGTCGCCCTCGACGAACTGCCGCGCCGGCAAGGCGGGTGCCGTGGCACGGCCCACCCCGCAGGACTGGTTGGTCGCCGGGGCAGCCGGTTTGGGTGCAGCAGGTTTCGGTGCCGGTTTCGGTGCCGGGGTGGAGGGCTTGGCGCTGGAGGACCACGCTGCCGCCCAGGTCTTCGGCCCGATGTAGCCGACGACGTTCAGACCCGCCTTGGCCTGCAGATCAAGGACGGCCGCCTTGGTCTTCGGCCCGAAGAAGCCGGTCCCGGTCAGCCCGTACCCGCGCTTGCCCATCTGCTTCTGCCAGGCCTTCAGGGCTTCCGACGAGTCTCCTTCGGCGAACTGACGGCCGGGGTAGGCCGGCGCGCCGCCGGACGGGGCCGGCGCGGGAGTTCCCTCGTCACCACCGGGGCGTCCCTGATTGCCCGGCACCGGCGGGGCGACCCGACTGCGGGCGTCGGAGTCCTCGCTCAGCCCGACCAGGCGCGCGCAGACCCAAGGTCCCCAACCGCGGTTGCGGTAGAGGATCAGCGCCCGGTAGTCCTGTTCCGCGGCCGACGCCTGATGCGGGTATCCGTTGCCGCCGACCGAACGCCAGGTGGACAGATCGAACTGATAGGCGCCGTAGTAGCCGTTCCCGGTGTTGATGTTGTAGCGATTCGTCGACTCACACATCCGGAGCCGGTACCAGTCGTTGGACGAGGGATCGGCCGCCGCTGAACCGGCGAACAACAGAATCCCAGAGGTGAACATGGTCGCGATGGTGGCCGCGATGGCCAGAGCACGCCGCACAGGCGCCCTTCCCCGGTCGACGTCACAGCGCGCGCGCCACCAAGGGCGTGCGTGCGATGCCGGCGGCGGGCATGCCGAAGCCGGTATCGGTTGCGATGCCTCTTCCCCTTGCACGACATCGCGACCAGTTGCGCCCCGCTCGACCATTGCTCGCGTGCGCACGCCGGACTGGAGCGGAGCGGGGAGCCACGCCGTCAGGCGGGCCTCGATGGACGGGACCCGAGCTCACCGTAGTTCACGAGTCACAACTGTCACAAGAGTCCCAGCACATACATACTGTCCCTCTGATGTTCACTGGTAGCGCCGACACGCCGAGTGAGTCACGGATCGGCCGACGTTCGGCCGGACGTTCGGCCCCACAACCGCCCCGATCGACGTCCCCACCGACGCCAGCCGCACGACACGAACCGGCCCGGAACCCGCCCCACCTCGGGGAAGGATCAGCCGAACTGCACGTTCCCGTGCAGAACTTCTCGCCGGTTGCGATCGCTGTGGCGGAAGCGGCCGCCGCAGCACGGTGTTCGAATGAGGCAGTGTTTGACCGCGGTAAGGGCTTGAAAGAGGCAGTGCTTGAACCAGGCCGTGTTTGAACGAGCCGGTTTGAACGAGCCGGTTTGAACGAGCCGTGTTTGAACGAAGCAGGGCCTGAGCGATGCGAACCGGCGGGAACTCCGGTCTGCACGACGACGGCGACGAGCAGAGCACGAAGGACGGGGACACATGACGAGACGTGGTTGGGTGCTGTTCTCCGCGCTCAGCGTGATCTGGGGTATCCCGTATCTGCTGATCAAGGTCGCGGCGACGGACGTCGACCCACTGATCGTCGCGTTCGGTCGCACCTTCATCGCGTCCGTGCTGCTGCTGCCGATCGTGCTCTACCGGCGCCAGTTGATGCCGGTCTTCCGCCGGTGGAAGTGGCTGCTGCTGTACACGGTGATCGAGATCAGCGGTCCCTGGCTGCTTCTCGGGCACGCTGAGACGCGGTTGAACAGTTCCACGGCGGGGCTGCTCATCGCGGTGGTCCCGATGATCGCGGCGATCGTGCTGACGCTCTCCGGCCAGGACCGGCTCGACGGCCGCCGGATCACCGGGCTGGCGATCGGGTTCGCCGGGGTGGCCGCGCTGGTCGGACTGGACATCCAGGTCGACGATCTGGCGGCGGCCGGCGCCCTGCTGCTGGTCGCGGTCGGCTACGCGATCGGGCCGATCATCATCAACCGCAAGCTGGCGGACCTTCCCCCGATGGGCGTCATCGCCGCGTCGCTGATCGTGGCCACCGTGATCTATGCGCCGTTCAGCGTGCCCGTGTGGCCGGACAGCATCACCGCCCCCGCGGTGTGGTCCATCGTCGGACTCGCCGTCGTCTGTACGGCCGTGGCGTTCGTGGTGTTCTTCGCGCTCATCGCGGAGGCCGGGCCGGCGCGGGCGACCGTCATCACCTACATCAACCCCGCTGTGGCCATCACCCTTGGTGTGTTGTTGCTCGACGAGCCGCTGACCATCGGCATGGCGGTCGGTTTCCCGCTGGTGATCATCGGCTCGGTGCTGGCGACCTCGCGACGGCGTGCCCGGTCAACGGTGGAGCCGGCCAGCGCGGCGACCGCCGCCGTACCCGCAGCACCCGCCGTCCCGACGGCACCCGCCGTGCCGGCAGCGCCCGCCGTCCCGGCTGCGCATCGAACCGCCGACGCCGACGGTGCCCGGCCGTGACCTGGCCGGGCGCCGTCGAGGTGGTGTCGTGACCCCGTCACCGGCGTTGGAGCCGGGGACGGGTGGGGATCAGGCAGAAAGCGACTTGCCGGCCGAACCCAACTGCTGGCACGCCTCGACAACCCGGTCGCCCATGGCGATCTCGCCGAGCTTGTTGTACGCGCGGGGATCGTAGGCCTTCTTGTTGCCGACCTCGCCGTCGATCTTCAGCACACCGTCGTAGTGCTTGAAGAAGTGGTCGGCGAGCGGCCGGGTGAAGGCGTACTGGGTGTCGGTGTCGACGTTCATCTTGATCACGCCGTAGGACACCGCCTCCGCGATCTCCTCCGCCGACGAACCGGAGCCGCCGTGGAACACCAGCGAGAACGGCTTCGAACCGGCTGCGAGACCCAGCTTTTCGGCGAGCGCCGCCTGGCCCTCCTTGAGCACCTTCGGCCGGAGCGTCACGCCGCCCGGCTTGTACACACCGTGCACGTTGCCGAAGGTTGCGGCGACGATGTAGGAGTTGTTCTCCGGCAGGCCCAGGGCGTCGAGGGTTGCGATGAAGTCCGCGGGGGTCGTGTACAGCTTCTCGTTGATCTCTGCGACGACGCCGTCCTCCTCGCCGCCGACCACGCCCACCTCGATCTCGAGGATGATGTTCGCCGCCTTGGTCAGCTCCAGCAGCTCCTGGGCGATCTTCAGGTTCTCGTCCAGCGGCACAGCCGAGCCGTCCCACATGTGCGACTGGAACAGCGGCAGGCCGCCGGCCTTGACCCTCTCGGTCGAGATCGCGATGAGCGGCTTGACGTAGGTGTCGAGCTTGTCCTTCGGGCAGTGATCGGTGTGCAGGGCCACGGTGATGCCGTACTTGTCGGCCACCACCTTGGTGTATTCGGCCAGTGCGACCGCACCGGTGACCATGTCCTTGACCTTGGTTCCGGAGGCGAACTCGGCTCCGCCGGTCGATGCCTGGATGATGCCGTCGCTGCCTGCCTCGGCGAAGCCGCGCAGAGCGGCGTTGATGGTGATCGAGGAGGTGATGTTGATCGCCGGGTAGGCGAAGCCGCCCTCCTTCGCGCGATCGAGCATCGCTGCGTAGGTCTCCGGGGTTGCGAGGGGCATGTCTGTTGGTCCTTCCACTGACGTTGATCCGGCGGTGCGGCCGGCTGTCCAATACCGATGTGGCGGCGTCCGGGCCCGGTACCCGCAGAAACGGACCAGCCCGCGGCACAGTATTCCGCATGGCGCAGTTTTGCGGTGGTTTAGGCCGGTCCTGCCTGCACAGCCGGAGAGCTCGCGCGAGAAGCCATGCAAGGTCAGGGATTTGCCCGGACGACGTGCTCGTTCATCTCCCGTTCACCCTCGTCTTCGACGACGACGGGTTTCGGCGGCCGTTTGCCGGTCGATTTGGCCGCCGGTCGGGTGACAACCCGGACCGGTCCGGTCGTACCCCGCCGGATCAGCCCCGAGCCGACAGAGACGACCGACGGCGGGCGCGGCGGAGTGGTGTTGACCTGCTCGAGCAGTAACCGGGCGGCAATCCGCCCCTGGTCACGCACCGGCTGGCTGATCGTCGTCAGGTCGAACAGGTAGGCGAAATCATGCCCGTCCACGCCGATCACCGACAGGTCCCGCGGGATCTTGAGCCCGTGCTCGCGGGCGGCGTACAGGACGCCCATCGCCACCTCGTCGCTGACGGCGAAGATGGCGGTCGGCAGCTCCCGGCCGTTGCGATGGTCGCCGAACAGGCGGTGCACCGCGGCCTCGCCGCCGTCGGTGGAGAAACCCGTGCGTTCGACGAGGGACGGGTCGGGCTCGATGCCGGCGTTCTGCAGCGTCAGGTCGTACCCCCGGTGCCGGTCGACGGCGGCGGTGAAGCCGTGCAGTTCGTCCAAGTCGTCGCCGAAGAACGCGATGCGTCGGTGGCCGAGGTCGAGCAGATGCTGGGTCGCGAGCCGGCCGACCTCGACGTTGTCGACCAGCACCCCGGACATGCCCTCGACGGCGGTGCCGACGGTGACCACCGGAACGCGCAGATCACGGATCGAGACGATCGATTTGTCGGCGAGCGGGACGTTCAGGGCGAGCAGGCCGTCGACCCGCTTGTTCAGGGATCGGGTGTCCAACCCGCCGGCGCGCCGGCCGCCTGCGACACCGATGGGATACAGCAGCAGGTCGTAGCCCTGGGCACTGAGCACCTCCTGGGCGCCTTCGACCACAGCCGAGAAGAACCAGCGGGACACCCACGGGGCGATGACGCCGATCGCGTTCGTCCGGCCGGTGGTCAGCGCCGCCGCGGATGGCGAGGGGAAGTAACCGAGGGCACTCGCGGCCTGCTCGACGGCAAGCCGTGTCGTCGCGGACACCCCGGGGAGTCCCCGGAGTGCCCGCGACACGGTTGCGGGCGAGAATCCCGACAACGCCGCAACCTCGACGATGCCGGCGGGCTCGACACCGGGACCGGACACCGAATTCACTCCGATCCGGCCGACATCAGCCCTTCACGCCTCCGGCCAGGAGGCCACGGACGAAGTAGCGCTGGAGGCCGATGAAGACTGCCAACGGCACCACGATGGAGATGAAGGCGCCGGCCGAGAGCAGCTCCCACTGGGAGCCCTTCGTGCCGGACAGTTCGGCGACAGCGGCCGTGATGGGTCGCAGGTTGGGTGACGGCGCGAACACCGTCGCGACCAGGAGGTCGTTCCAGACCCACAGGAACTGGAAGATCCCGAACGCGGCGATGGCCGGGACGAGCAGCGGCATGAGCACGACGAAGAAGATCTTGACGTGCCCGGCGCCGTCCACCCTGGCCGCCTCCACGATGGAAGCCGGAACTTCCTTCATGAAGTTGTGCAGCAGGAAGATCGCCAGCGGGAGCCCGAAGATCGTGTGCGAGATCCACACCGGCCAGAACGAGTTCTGCAGGCCGAAGCTGACGAAGATCGTCTGCAGCGGGATCAGGGTGACCTGGATCGGGACGATCTGCAGGGCGAACACCGCGACGAACAAGGCGTTCCTGAACGGGAACTCCACCCAGGCGAAGCAGTACGCCGCGAGCAGCGCCAGGCTGATCGGGATGATCACCGCGGGGAAGACGATCACGAACGAGTTGATGAAGAAGTTGCCCAGGCCGCCGGCTGAGTTCGACCAGGCGTTGGTGTAGTTCTCGAACGTGATGCCGGGGTTGGCGAAGAAGGTCCACCACCCGGAGGTCTGGATCTCCGAGACCGGTCGGAACGAGGTCACGAACAGGCCGAAGGTGGGGATCGTCCACAGGATGGCGAGGATGATCGCGATGCCGGACGCCCACGGCGACGACAGTTTCGTCTTCGCGTCCTGCAGCCGGAGCTGCTTCTTCAGCTGTCTCGGAGTGAGCCGTTCCTCCGGAGTCGCATCCGTGGTGATCGGCAGCTCGACAGCACTACCCGACATGCTCATCGCATTTCCTCCGAAAGCCGCATCTGCCGAACGTTGTAGACGATCACCGGGACGATGATGATGAACAGGATCACCGCGAGAGCGGCACCGACCCCGACACCGGCTTCGCCCTGGCGGAACGACTGGGTGTAGAACTCGTTCGCCACGACCGAGGTGCCGAAGTTACCGCCGGTCATCGTCCGGACGATGTCGAACGCCTTGAGCGAGCCCATCGCGATGGTGGTCAGCACGACCACCACGGCGGGACGGATGGTGGGCACGGTGACCTTGCGGAACAGCTTGAATCCGGTGGCACCGTCGATCTGCGCGGCCTCGACGATGTCGTCGGGGACCGACTTGATGGCGGCGGACAGCACGGTCATCGCGAAGCCGGCGTTGATCCAGATCATCACGGCGATCAGGAAGAACGTGTTCCACGGCTCGGTGATGATGAATTGATAGGGGTCCAGTCCGACCCACACCAATATCTGGTTGAGCAGGCCGATCTGCGGGGAGCCTTCCTGCCGGTACTCGTACATGAACTTCCAGATGATGGAAGCGCCGACCATCGAGATCGCCATCGGCAGGAAGACCAGCGCCTTGGCGAGCTTCTCACCGCGGGTGCGGTCCACCAGAACGGCGTAGATCAGCCCGAAGCCGGTGGCAACGACAGGAACCAGGATCACCCACCACACGGTGTTGATGAGGACCTTCTGGAATCCGGGGTCGGTGAAGACCTTGCTGTAGTTGGCGAGGCTGAAGACGAGCTCGCTGGATCTTTGACCTGTCTGCGGGTTGATGACGGGTTTGCCGTCAGGCCCGACCGCCGCCTGCGAGACCTGGAACGACCGGTACGCCGTACTCAGCGCCGGATAGAACAGGCCGATCGCCAACGCAATGGTCACCGGTCCCAAGAACCCGACGACCACCAACCAGTTCGGCACATTCGGCCGGTCGATGATCCAGAGGATCAGCGACATGATCGCGACGAACAGCACGATCGCCACGATCATCACGAGGAACTTGTCGAAGATCGACTCAGGCCTCAGAAACCAGTCCACTGCAGCTCCCTTTCCTGCGTTCTGGCGCTGCCCCCGCGGTAGGCGCGGCAGACCGGCCGGAGCCGGTCGACCGCGCCACCACGGGGTCAGACGTCGAGGGTCATACCGTCAGCTTGCGGGCCAGGCGGCATCGATGTTGGCCAGGGTTGTTGCATCGTCCTGACCGGTGATCCATGCGGTGAACTGCTTCCATTCCGCGTCCGAACCGACCGCGGCCGGCATCAGATCGGAGGCGTCGAACCGGACCACCGTGTCCGGGTTCTGGAACACGGTCAGTGCGGTCTTCTGGATCGGGCTCGCCACGCTGGAGGCCTCCAGACCGAGGTTGGAGGAAATCCAGCTACCGGCCTGCGCGCGGGTGTTCGCGAAGTCCGGGGTTGCCAGGTAGTACATGAACGCGGCCACCTCGGGACGGTCGGCGAAGGCCGCCCAGAAGGTGCCGCCGCCGAGGACGACCTGACCGAAGTCGGTCGTGATCGGCGGGAAGTAGAACGCGTTGATGTCGCCGTCCGGACCGAGCTTCTTACCCTTGAAGTTCGAGTCGAAGTTCGCGGCCTGGCGGGACATCGTGCATTCCCCGTTGATCAGCAGCGGTGCCACGTCGTTGAACTCGGTCGAGGCGATCGTCGCCACGTCACCCAGGCCGGCGTTGACGTACTTCGGGTTCTTGATCAGCTCACCGACCTGCTTGAGGGCGTCGGCAATCTGCGGATCGCTGAACTTGACCTCGTGGCTGACCCACTGGTCGTAGACATCAGGTCCGGCAAGACGGAGGACGTACTCCTCCAGCCAGTCGGTGATCTGCCAGCCGGTGGCCTCACCGGACTTGATGCCGATGCACCACGGCTTCTCACCGGTCGCGCCGATCTTCTCGGTCAGCGCGGTCAATTCCTCCCAGTTCGTGGGAATCTCGTAGCCCTTTTCCTCGAAGGTCTTCGGCGAATACCACACCAGCGACTTGAAGTCCGCATTGTTCGGGATCGCGAACTGGATGTCGTTGACGGTGCCGTACGTCATCCAGTCTTCCGGGAAGTACTCGTTGCCCAGCGTCTTGGCATCCTCGGCGAGCGGTTTGACCGAGCCGGTCGAGTTGACGATCTGGCTGAGCAGGCCCGGCTGCGGGAAGATTGCGACGTCCGGCGGGTTACCGCTCTGGATGCGAACGATGACCTGGGCTTCGAACTCCTTGGAGCCCTCGTAGTTCACCGCCGCGCCGGTGCACTCGGTGAACGGCTTGAACGAGTCGACGTAGGGCTGGTCCTCGGGCGCGACGATGGTTGCGTACACCCCGACCGTCTTGCCGGTCAGGTCGCCGTAGGTGGACTTGAGGGTGTCGCACCATGGGATCGACGCCGGCTTGGCACTGCCGCCGGGGGCGGCGCTTCCGGAGGCTCCGGACGCTGCGCTGGATGCCGCGCTCGACGCACTCGACGGAGCACTGGAAGCCGCGGTATCGGCGGCGCTGCTGGCCGCCGGTGCCGCACTGCTACTGGACGTACCACTGTCAGAACTGCTACCGCACGCCGTCAGCACCAGCGCGATGGCGCTGACACCGACGATGGTCGCCGTGAACTTCTTTGCCGGTCTGTAGGTCACTCGGCCGACCTCCGTTTCTATGTGTAGACGTGTGAGGGCGCTCACACACCAAAGGAATGGAAGCGTTTTCAACGGTTTTTCGCAAGTGCAGAATGCGTCCCGGTCGTAACGATTGAGTAACCCACCTGTGACGCCCACGGAGCGACGACCAGAGCCATCCGGGGGATGCCTCCGTCCCGAACAGTCCATATGGTCCCTGCGCCACAGCTTCGCGCGGCGGCGGTCCCCGCCCCCGACCCGTCCGTGCCAGGATCGTGCGAAGGGTGTCACCCATGGGTGGCATCGCCACCCAGCCATCGCCTGGCCCGACGAACGGAGCGACCGCAGGATGACGGAACGGGTCGAACCGGAGTCCGAGGTCGAGCGGACGCTCGGCACTCTCGCGAGCCTCAACCCCGCGTACGTCACCGATCACAGCGACGAACCCGCCCCCGCGCCGATCACCATCGACGACCTGTACCGCACGCACCGCATGCAGATGGTCCGGCTGGCCATCCTGCTGGTGGATGACATGGCCAGTGCCGAGGACGTCGTGCAGGAGGCCTTCGCGGGCCTGTACAGGAACTGGGGTGGTCTGCGGGACCGGAACGCGGCCATCGGTTACCTGCGCACCGCGGTCGTCAACGGATCGCGGTCGATGCTCCGCCGCCGGCGGACCGCCCGGGCGTACGTTCCGCCGGACCCCGGCACCGCACGGTCGGCGGAATCGCTCGCCATGCTGTCGACCGAGCACCAGGCGGTCGTGACGGCGCTGGGCGATCTCGCCCCGCGGCAACGCGAGGTACTGGTGCTGCGGTACTACGGCGGCCTGTCCGAGGCCGAGATCGCCGAAGCGACAGGACTTTCCAAGGGCACGGTAAAATCAACCGCGAGCCGTGCGGTCGCCAAGCTGGGCGACATCATGCGGACAACGCATTCGTGAGCGACGACCCCGCCGGCGCCCGGGGCAGCGCCGGTCAGCCTGAAGCCTCCGCCGGTCGGAAGGCTCAGGAAAGCGCCTCCGAGGACTCGCACGCCGAGCAGGTGCTGTCCCAGGCGTTGCGGCTGATGGCCGGCGGAGAGGCCGGCCGTTCGGGGACGCCGGGCATTGAGTTGGGCGCTGCGCCCGGCTCGCCGTCCGCCGCCTCGTCCTCCGCTCCGTCCGCCGACTCACGCCGGAGGCTCAGCACCGGGCAGTTGCTCCTGCTGGCGGCGATCCTGGGGCTCTTGGTCGGGATCGCAGCAGGTTTCGTCTCCCTGCTGCTCTGACTCCGGGCTGCTGTGATCCGGGCTGCTCCGATCGCGGGCCGCTGTGATCCCGGGCTGCTCTGATCCCGGGCCGCTGTGATCCCGGGCTGCTCTGATTCCGGGCTGCTCTGATTCCAGTCCGGGGCCTACCTTGGTTGCATGGATCGGCGGCTCATCGGAGCGCTGTTGGTCGTCATCGTGCTCTGCGGGGCGATGACTGTCCCTGTGATGGGCGGACTCCGGACCCCGGGATCGGCGGCGGCTGCCCCACCGCAGCCCGCTCCGCACCTCGGCGATTGCCTGCGCGAGCGGCCCGCCGCTCTCAACGCCGCACCCATCGGCCTGCGCCCGACAGCACCCGCCGAACCCGAGTCGGAACGCGCGCCGGCCCTCGGCCCATTGGGACCCACTGTCGTGTCGTGCGGAAGCGGATCGGTTGCCAGCGAGGTGATCCTGACCATCATTGCGGACGGCGAACCGGCCGATCTCGAGGGCGCCGTGGACGACAGCGGCATCAATTGCAGGTTGTCGGCGCTGGCGTATGCCGGTCTGCGGTCGGCCGGGTCCTCGGCGGAGGCCACGCTGCCGTTGAGCATGCCGGACAGCGGCGCCGACGGTCCGGTGACCTGGAAGATGACGGTCAACGTGCGCACCACCTGGGTCTACCCCTCGACGCTGCAACGAGCTGACGGCCAACGATGGGCAGCCTGCGTCGCGGCACCGCCCGTCGACCGTCGGTACGCGGGCTCGCTGGCCGGGGCGCTGAGCGGCGGCCGCCTCCCGCACAACTTCGGCACCTGCTGGTACGCCGCGGTCGTCACCCCTGCCGTCGAGTCGGTCGACTGCGGCCGGCCGCATCTGTCCGAACTGCTCTCGGCGGGGATCATCCGGGAGAACACCACGGTGACCACCGGCGAATTGCGGGATTCCTGCACCCGGCTGGCCGTTGCCGCCACCGGACGCGCCGACCCCACCGACGGCGGCCGCCTGCTGATCCAGACCTCGCCGGAGCGGATGTACGACTCGAAGCTCGACCGCTCGGTCAGCGTGCTCTGCTACCTCACCAGCGCCGACCAGCCCCTGACCGGCTCGCTGATCGGCCTTCACGACCTCCCGGTTCCGTTCGCGAAATAGCCCGCGGGATTTGTCGGGCATCGCCGCGGACCGTGTTGCAGGTACTCGACCCCACTCGCGCCCGACCACACCCGCCCGCCGAGCGTCGAGTGACGTTTCAGCAGGGAAAACGGGGCCGCCGGGGCCGGTTATCCCTGCTGTCATGGCACTGGACGGCGGGTCGCGGTGTGGCGACCATCGAGCGGGACGAGCACCGGGATCGGCCGGCCGACGAAGGTTGTCTGCGGGTGCGAACTGTCTCATCGCCGCCCGATCACACCGGAAGTGGAGAATCCACCCGATACCCTTGGAACCCGTGACCACTCAGTTAGCGCTCCTGCCCGGATGGCTCGACCCGTCGAACCTGATCAACGCCATGGGCACGTGGGCCGTGCTGGGCATCATGTTGATCATCTTCGCTGAGTGCGGCATCCTCCTCGGCTTCTTCCTGCCCGGCGACACGCTGCTGTTCGTGTCCGGGTTGTTCATCGCGACCGGCGCCATCGACGCCAACCTGTGGGTCTTCATCGCGCTCGTCTCGCTGGCCGCGTTCGTCGGCAACATGGTGGGCTTCGCCATCGGTTGGAAGATCGGACCGCCGGTCTTCTCCCGGCCGAATGCCAAGTTCCTCAAGCACGAGTACATCGAGAAGTCCGAGGCGTTCTTCGCCAAGTACGGCAAGATCACGATCGTGCTGGCGCGCTTCGTGCCGGTCGTCCGCACGGTGGCGACGGTCATGGCCGGCGCCTCGCGGATGAACCCAAGGATCTACACCCTGTACTCCGCCATCGGCGGCGTGCTGTGGGTCGGCACTGTCACCATCGCCGGCTACTACCTCGGCCAGATCGACTTCATCGCCAAGAACGTCGACCTGATCGTGCTCGCCGCTGTCGTCATCGTCGTCCTCTTCAGCGCTGTTCCGGCGATCGCACACTGGATGCACCGCCGCCGCAGCGGGCCGGCCGGAACCTCCGCTTCCGGCGCGACCGAAACCGCCCTCGACTGACGCTCCCGCGCTGACCTCCGTCCAGCCCGGGCGGGTCGGCCGGTCGATCAACAGGTCGCGGCGAGCCGACGCAAGCACAGACTGGCGGTCAGGCCGGTTCGCACCAGGAATCCGGCAGCGAGACCTCGACCCCGACGAAGGTCGTCGACGTCGAACAGGTGGAGTCCTTGACGCCGTTCGCGAAGTCGATGACCTTCTGACGCTGCTGCCAACCGATGAAGATCAACACGGCCGCCAGGACCAGGGCGATGATCTTGCCGACGATCTTCTTGATGATGATCGCGGCCACGATCCCGATGACGCCGATGGCGATGAGCACCCAGGGCGCCGTGCTCTGGATGGTCTGCAGGTCCACGGTCACCGGGGCAATCTACCGAAACAGCACAGAGCCCGACCCGCCTGAGCGGGCCGGGCTCTGTGTAGTCCCCCTTACTCACCCTGTCGTCGGGGGTCTCCACATCGTTACGGGGCCAATCCGGTGATATTTCACCCGGGTAAGTACCGGACGATGCAGTGATGTTGCACACGGAGAGAAGACCTGCCCGCTCGCGTTCCCCATTCAGCTGGTTCGGGCCGCGGATGGATGCCAAGCCGCTCCCAGGTCGGCGTGCTGCCGGATCCAGGTGTGCATGGCAATTCCGGCGGCGACCCCGGCGTTGATCGACCGGGTGGAGCCGAATTGCGCGATGGACACCGTCAGGGCAGAACCGGTGCGGGCCGCGTCCGTCAGCCCGGCCGATTCCTGCCCGAACAGCAGCAGGCAGTCGGCTGGGAGTTGTGTGGTCTCGATCGGCACCGCCCCCGGCAGGTTGTCCACCGCGACGACGGTCAGTCCGGCGGCCGCGGCGAAGGCCATCACCGACGCGACGTCCGGGTGGTGCTCGATGTGCTGGTAGCGGTCGGTCACCATGGCGCCGCGCCGGTTCCACCGACGTCGGCCGACGATGTGCACGGCGGCGACCGCGAAAGCGTTGGCCGTCCGCACCACCGTGCCGATGTTGAGGTCGTGCCCGAAGTTCTCGATCGCGACATGCAAACGATGACGGCGGGTGTCGAGGTCGGCCACGATTGCTTCCCGGCGCCAGTACCGGTACTCGTCGACGACGTTGCGGGTGTCGCCCCCGGCCAGCAGGTCGGGGTCGTAGCGCTCGTCCTGGGGCCAGGGCAACGGGTGCGGGCCGACGCCGACGGCGGGCCGCATCGACGGCCATTCGGTCGGGCCCGGTTCGGCCACCCCGTCGGCCTGGCCGTCGGCCCTGCCGGAGGAGGGTCCGTCGGGCGGCGGTCCCGTCGTCACATCGGCGGCAGACCCAGGTCTGCCAATCCGAGCAGGTATCTGTACGTCAGCCCGGCGTCGGCGAGCACCCGATCCGCCCCGGTCCCGCGGTCGACGATCGTCGCGACGCCCACGACGTCCGCCCCGGCCTCGCGCAGAGCCTGGACCGCTGCCAGCGGGGAAGCACCCGTTGTCGTGGTGTCCTCCACGACCAGGACCCGGCGGCCCGACACGTCCGGGCCTTCGATCCGGCGCTGCAGGCCGTGCGCCTTGGCTTCCTTGCGGACGACGAAAGCGTCCAACGGCGGCCCTGGAGCATGCATCATCGCTGTCGCGACCGGATCGGCACCGAGCGTCAGACCGCCGGCGGCCGCAAAGGACCAGTCGGACGTCAACTGCCGCAACAGAATCCCGATCAACGGACCCGCCTCATGGTGCAGGGTCGCCCGTCGGAGGTCCACGTAGTAATCGGCAAGCCGCCCTGACGAGAGCGTCACCCGCCCGTGGACGACCGCCAACTGGTTGACCAGCTCGGCGAGCCGGGTCCGGGCGGTGCCGTCGGGCACCGGTGGGTCATCCGGACTTGGCTGCTCGGACTCATCGTTCTGTGTCACGCCGGTCAGCGTGGCACATCACGCTCGTGTGCTGCACCAACCCGTCCCACGCCCGGGAAGGCCCCGCTGCCAGGGTGCGCGCCGGCGGTGCGCTCAGCGGTCCCGGGCGCCGGTCAGGTGAAGATGCTCACGCCACCCGGCCCGACGAGCAGGCCGACGACGATCAACACGATCCCCCAGATCAACTGCTTCCGCACGATCGCGAAGATCCCGGCAATCACCAGGACAACCGCGATGATCCACAGCAGGGTGGCCATGTGACGCCTCCTCCGAAAGGGCCGCGGTACGGCCCGCTTCGGAGCCATCTGTACCCAGCCCGCGCTGAGCAAAACAACTGGTGTTTGGGACCGCTTCTGACGGGAACCTCAACAGTGGCGCTTGCCATGTCGGGTTGGCGTCCCGAAGACGATCAGGAGGGACACATCATGACCATGGGCGACAAGATCAAGCACGCAGGCGAGGAAGCTGTCGGCAAGGTGAAGGAAGCCACCGGCAAGGCGACCGACAACGAGAGCCTCGAGGCTCGCGGCCAGGCCGACCAGGCCAAGGCCAACGTGAAGCAGTCGGGCGACCACGCCAAGGACGCCGCCAAGGATGTCTTCGGCAGCTGATTGCAGCCTGACGCCGCCGTCCCGACCGCCATCGGCAGGTCGGACCGGCGGCGTTGCTGTCTTCCGGGACGGCGGCGAACGACGCATGAGCCGCGCCCTCGAGTCGGCCAGGCGCACCACGGGACCGCCTTACCCGGGAGTGGCCACCGCCGAACGGATTTCATCGTCGTACAGCGTGCCCGCGTCGACGGGCATCCCGACGAAATGACCCGCCAGTTCCAGGCTCAGGACGCCGTGCAGCCGTGTCCAAAAGGTCATCGATCGCCGGAACGGTGACATCGCCAGGTCTTCGCGGTCACTGGCCGCCAATTCGAAGGCCGCCACGATGGGGGCAAAGATCCGGCGGGCCAACTCGGTGGCGGCGTCCGGGGCGTGATACCCGGGCACGGGCGTTCCGTAGAGCAACAGATACCGCTGCGGGTGGGTCGTCGCCCATCGGCGCATGGCCCCGGCGATGCCGGTCAGCCGGTCGGCCGGGCTGTGGCTGTCGCCGGTCGCACCCTCGACACAGTGCGCCAGATCCTCATACCCGCTGAGGATCAACTCGGTGAGCAGCGCGTCCCGGCTGTCGTAGTAGCGATAGAGCGCCGGCGCTGTCATCCCCATCTCGGTCGCAATCGCCTTCAGCGACAGAGCGGACACACCGTCGCGCTCGATCTGCTCCCATGCCCTCACCTGAACTTCGGCACGCACCTGCTTGCGATACCGGGCGCGCGGTCCTTCTGTCGGCTGATTCAACGTCCACATCCCTGCCGCTTTGGTAAAAGCAGTGTACTACTGTTATAGTCTGTAACAGTGGTTAGCTTCATTCACTCAGCGACAGGAGTCCCCATGACAACCGCCACCGAAGGCGTCACAGCAACCGAAGTGGTGCTACCCGGGATCGTGGAGCCGACCGAACTACAGATCCGCCGTCGACAACTCCCACCGCCCACGGCGGGCCAGGCACTGGTTCGGGTGAACGCCACCGGGGTCTCCTTCGCCGAACAGGGCATGCGCCGCGGCCGTTATCCCGGTCAACCCAAGTTTCCGTTCGTGCTCGGTTACGACCTGGTGGGCACCGTGGTCGCCGTCGGTGACGACAGCGATGCCGCGCTGGTCGGAACCCGGGTCGCCGCGGCCACCAAGACCGGCGGCTGGGCGACCTACGCCCTTGTGAAGGCGGCGGACCTGGTACCCGTCCCGGCCGGTCTCGATGTCGCCGACGTGGAAGCCCTTGTCGTCAACGGGATCACGGCGTATCAGATGCTGCATCGCAGCGCCCGGGTGCGGCGCGGGCAGACCATCCTGGTCCATGGCGCCAGTGGCGGAGTGGGGACCATCCTCGCCCAACTGGCCGTCCACGAGGGCATCCGGGTGATCGGTACGGCTGCTCCCAGACATCATGCGAGCCTGCGTGCACTCGGGGTCGAGCCGGTCGACTACCGCGACCCCGAGATGCCACTGCGGGTTCGTGAGCTCGCCCCCGCCGGCGTGGACGCCGTTTTCGACCACCTCGGACCGGACAGCTTCCGCACATCGTTCGAGTTGCTCGCGCCCGGCGGCACTCTCGTCGGTTACGGCAGCGCTTCCAGGCTCGACGACGACAACTCGATGGCCGTCATGTTTCTCGGCATGCTCGCCCGGCTCTACAGCTGGAACGTGCTACCGAACCGGCGTCATGCGAACTTCTACAACTTCTGGGCCGGACACCTGATCTCGATCGGGTCGTTCCGCCGTCGCCAGCACGCCGACCTGACGGCCGTTCTGCAGCTGCTGAAGGATGGCGTGCTGAAGCCGAAGATCGCTGCGACGTTCCCTCTCACCGAAGCGGTGGCGGCTTTCCAACTGGCCGAGTCGCACACGGCCACGGGCAAGATCATCCTGCTGCCCTGACCGATCCGGGTCAGGTGCGGCCGCGGGCGTTGACCTTCGACGCTGCGGAGCGGATCAGGCTCCGCGGCGCGACCTTGGTCAGCACGTAGATCGTCTTGTACAGCGCACCGGGAATCGACAGCGGACGGTTCGCCTGCAGGTCCGCCAGTGAGTCGGCGACGAGTTTGTCGTCGTCGACGTAGGCCCACCCCGGGGTCTTGGACATGTCGATGTTCGCCCGTTGATGGAACTCCGTGCGGACGAAACCGGGGCACAGGGCCTGGACCCGGACACCGCTTCCCCGCAGGGAGGTCGCCAGCGCCTCGCTCATCGAGATGACGAACGCCTTCGTCGCCCCATAGGTGGAGCCGCGACCGGGGACCAGGCCGGCGGTGGACGCGACGTTGATGATCCCGCCGTGACCACGGGCGAGCATGCCCGGCAGCGCGGCATGGGTCAGCGACATCACCGCCACCGCATTGAGTTCCACCTGATTGATCAGGTCTGCCTCGGAGGCCTGCAGGAACTCGACGCCCAGGGTGCCGCCGGCGTTGTTGATCAGGAGGTCGACCGGGTCGGCGCCGGGATCCTGGAGCCGCTCCGCGACCCGCTGCCGCTGCTGCCGGTCGGTCAGATCGGCAACGATGACCTCGATCTCGGGCGCACCGAGCGAGCCGAGCTCCACCCGCCGGTGCTCGAGCCGCTCCGTGTCCCGGGCCACGAGCACCAGGCGGTGTCCGGATCTGGCCAGTGCACGGGCGAAGGCGTAACCGATTCCGGAGGTCGCTCCGGTGACGAGGGCTGTCGGCATGACGGCACCGTAGCCGAACCCGTCGAGCGTCCGGTCGGCCCGGGGCGGTCAGACCATCCGCGGGCCAGGACCATCCGCGGGCCAGGACCATCCGCGGGCAGGACGCCGGTCAGCCGCTCGTCGGTGCCGGGCCCGTTGTTCCCGCCGTCGAGGGCGGGGTGGGTTCTTCCGTCGATGCCAACTGGGGAGCCCCCTGCGCGACGGTCACCGTGTCCTGGACCACCCGCAGGTGGTAGCCGCGGTCGCCCGCGTTCTTCACCAGCACCCGGTAGGTGAAGGTGAGCCGATTGCCGTTCACCCCGGCGTCGACGAGCCCCTGTTCGGTGAGCGGCTGGTCGCCGGCCAGCGCCCGCCATCGATCGAGCAGGGCGGTGCTGTATCCCTCGATCGGCAGGACCGCGTCGAACGGAAAGTCCTTCGTGATCAGGTAACCGGGGAGCGACGGGGAACGGTCGGAACTTTCCGCGATCGGCAGGCCGTCCAGCCCGGGCATGGCCGCTGTCAGGGTCGCGACCGCTCCGAAGCCGCCGATCAGCACCTCCGGTGCCGCGGATCCGTCGCCCGTCGGCTTCAGGTGAACCGACAGGTTGACCGACTTCGGCTGCAGCGTCTGCCACGTCGCCGCGTCATAGGAGGTCCAGTAATCGACGGTCAACCCGAAGGCCTCACCGGGCACCTCGAGCGGGTGGCTCACGCTGTTGTCGGCGAGATCGTTCGGGACGGCGGGGATCGTGCCCGTTGCGACCAGGACATCCGACGTGGCGGACGCCGGCGAGGTCTCGGACCCCGCCTGCTGGCCGGTGCAGGCGATGAGCAGCGAGGTCGACCCGATCAACGCGGCAAGTGCGACGCCGCGTCGAACCCTGCCAAGACCGCAGGTACCTCGCTGTGCGTCGAAAATGACGTCCCCCGTCAGCTGTTCACCGGCAGCGACCGGCAATTTTCTTTGTCACCGGGAAAAGCATAACCTGGGGCAATGAGAATGACGCCGCAATCGGGCGGTACGCTGCCCGCGGTCGTCGGCAGATTGCGCCGAGACACATTGCGACTCAAGTGGTCTGCGGCTCTAGTCGGAATACTGGCCGCCGTCCTCCTCGTCGTCGGAATGCCCGCATTTGCCGGACCCACGGACGCCGCCGCCCCGACCGATAATGCGTGGTTACACACGGACGGTTCCAGAATTGTCACTGAAACAGGTGACGAGGTCATCGTCAGGGCGGTGAATTGGTTCGGAATGGAAACGTCGAACTGCGCTCCGCACGGCTTGTGGCAGATCTCGCTCGATCAGGCGATGGATCAGATCGCGTCCTTCGGTTTCACGGCCATCAGGCTTCCGTACTCCTCGGAATGCCTCGCCGGGTCCGGATCATCGGTATCGGGGGTCGACAGCCGGGTGAACCCCGACCTGCAGCAGCTCAGCCCTCTGCAGATCATGGATCGGGTGGTCGACGCCGCTGCCGCACGGAACCTGCAGATCATCCTCGACCGGCATCGTCCGGACTCCGGATCCCAATCCGAGCTCTGGTACACCGACCGATTCCCGGAGCAGCAATGGATCTCGGACTGGGTGTCGTTGGCGGAGCGCTACCGCGACCGCCCGACCGTCATCGGCGCCGATCTGCACAACGAGCCGCATGGATCGGCCTGCTGGGGTTGCGGCGACCCGGCGACCGACTGGGCGGCCGCCGCCACCCGGGCCGGCGACGCCGTTCTCGCGGTCAACCCACACTGGCTGATCTTCGTCGAGGGCGTCGAACGGCAGCACACCGGCGGCTCGACCTGGTGGGGCGGCGGGCTCGCCGACGCCGCTGCGCACCCGATCGAGCTGGCCGTACCGCATCAACTGGTCTACTCGGCGCACGACTATCCGGCCAGCGTGTTCGCACAAACCTGGTTCGCGGCAACCGACTATCCCGGGAACCTGCCGGCGATGTGGGACCGCAACTGGGGTTACCTCCAACAGCAGGAGATCGCTCCGGTTCTGCTGGGTGAGTTCGGCACCAAGCTGGCAACCGAGTCCGACCGGGCCTGGCTGGACACCCTGGTCCGGTACATCGACGATCGGAAGGTCAGCTTCGCCTACTGGTCCTACAACCCCAACAGCGGCGACACGGGCGGACTGGTGGCCGACGATTGGCGCACACCACAGCAGGCCAAGCTCGATGCGCTTGCGCCGCTGCTCGAACCCCACGCGAGCCCGACACGTCCGCCTGCGACCACACCGCCCGCAACCACACCGGCCGCAACCACACCGACTGCAACCGTGCCGACGGCGACCACACCGACTGCAACCACACCGACTGCAACCACACCGACATCGACGGCTACCCCCACGACAGCGACGCCGCCTGCGGAGTCCGCGATCAGCGCGAGGTGGTCACTGCAGAACCAGTGGGCGACGGGATACGTCGCGGAGATCGTGCTCACCGCGGCGGATCGGCCGGTCCACGGCTGGACGCTGAGCTGGCCGGATCCGCACGCCGTCGCGGTGTCCTCGTCGTGGGGCATGACGTGTACAGCGGAGGATGACCGGGTGAGCTGCACCGGCACGGACTGGGCAGCAGAACTGGCGGCCGGCGGATCGGTGCGGGTCGGGCTGGTCGCCGCCGCGGACGGCGCCGCACCCGTCGCTCCGGTTCTCACCGCGGGATGAGGACGACAGCGCGCTGACGCCGATCCCGACCCGGGCGCACCCCGCAGGACAGCGGTCGGCAGGCTGTACCGATGTCCGATCTCACGTTCCTGGTTCCCGACGCGTCTTCCTGACGTGATCAAGGAGCCGTTCGAGCGCATCGTCGACCGCCACGGAGCAACCGTGCTGCGGGTCTGCCGTGCGGTGGTCGGCCCGGGGGATGCCGACGATGCGTGGTCGGAGACTTTCCTCGCCGCGCTCCGCGCCTACCCCGATCTGCCGGCCGACGCCAACGTCCAGGCGTGGCTGGTGACGATCGCGCATCGCAAGGCGATCGACCTCACCAGGGCCCGTGCGCGAGCGGCACTGCCGGTCGACCAGCCACCCGATCGGCAGTCCACGATGGGCCTCCCCGGCCGCGCAGACCCGCAGCTCTGGGCCGATGTGGCCGCTCTGCCCGACCGTCAGCGGCAGGCGGTCGCCTACCACTTCCTGGCCGGGCTACCCCACCGCGCGGTCGCCGAGATCATCGGCGGGACAACCGATGCCGCCCGCCGCGCCGCCGCTGACGGGGTCAAGTCGCTTCGCAGAAGCTATGCCCCGAACACCACTGGAGAACTTCGATGAGTGACCACGAACCGATGAACGTGCCCGACCTGCCCACCGATATGGCGGCCACCCTGCTGGACACGGACCCCGCCGCACTCAGCCGGCTCCGGGATTCACTGGTGGGCGCGGCGGCTGCCTCCGGGATGCTCGACATCGCCTACCGGACGCTCGAGACACCCGTCGGCACACTCCTTCTCGCCGCAACCGAGGCCGGGCTGGTCCGGGTGGCTTATGACCGGGAGGATCACGATGCCGTGCTGGTCGCGCTGGCCGGGAAGGTGAGTCCGCGCATCCTGCTGGCCCCCGGCAGGCTGGACCGGCCCGCACGTCAACTGTCGGAGTACTTCTCCGGAGCCCGAACGGCCTTCGACCTGCCGCTCGATCTGCGACTGGCGACCGGATTCCGCCGGAGCGTCCTGGCCCACCTGACGGAGATCGGATACGGGCGGACGGAGAGCTACACCGCCGTCGCCGCGGCCACCGGTCACCCGCGAGCCGTTCGTGCGGTGGGGACGGCGTGCGCGACGAACCCGCTGCCGGTCGTCGTGCCGTGTCACCGGGTCGTGCGGTCCGACGGCACGGCCGGCGGTTATGTCGGCGGCCCCGCGGCCAAGCGGACGCTGCTGGAACTGGAGTCCGCTGACTGAGCCGGGTCAGATCGCAGAGCTGTGCCGCAGGCTGACGGTCACGGCGACCCCGACCGGGCGGAACCGCTTGTTCCACCGGGGCGAGACCAGGACGTCGTACCAGCGGTTCCGGGTCGGCGAATGGCACGGAACCAGCACGGACAGCGGACCGGGGAGAGCTCCGGCAGCCGCCTGCCTGATGGCGGCCGCCACCTGGTCGGCGTACGGGTCGCCGACCGCGGCGTCGCACACGGACAGGTAGGACACGCCGACCCCGGTTCGGCTGCTGTTGCCGCCGTTGGCCGCGCTGAAGGCACGCCAGGCGTCGTTGACCGACACGATGACGCCGCAGCGATCCAGCATGGCCACCTCGACGTCGTTCGTGCGCTCGTCCGGCGACGGGAGGGCGCCGGTCGGCCGAACATGCTGACGCGGGAGGTTGCCGCCGAGCGGACCTCTCCGGACGATCGCCTCTGCGGTCAGGCCACCCAGACGGCCGTTGATGCACCGCCGTGCAACGTTGGCGAAGCCGTCTCCGTCGGGTTTCCGCCAGGCCAGCACCGCCTGGGCCAAACCGAGTTCGGCGACCTGTTCCGGGGTGGTTCCGACCACCGAGCCGGCCGTCGTACGGGCTGCCAGCGAGCGGGCCATCGGCAGGTACAGCCGGAACACGGCGTCCTCCGCTGCCGACACCGCGCCCGGAACGGCGGACTTCCGCGCGCGCGCCAGCGACTTCCACAGGTACCGCGCACGTTCGGCGTCGGGTTCGTCGGCGGCATCCCAGCCGGCGATCGGGCGTTCGGTGGCCACCGTGCGGGCCGGTGGGCGTCGTGCGGGACCAGTCATGGGTTGCCTCCAGATCCGGGGCAGGGAGCGCAGTCGCTCGGGTCGACCGTCCATACGGCTCGACCGGCCGCGGAGAAGTTGCGGCGCAACGCGTGTGAACGGCGTCGGGGTCCGGGACGACGTGCGTTATCCGGACCATAGACCCGCAGCCACCGGCCAACAACCTCTACCGGCCGTACCACTCGCTCACTCGTCCAGGCTGGAATGCCCGCCTCAGGCCGATCCGACGCTTGCCCGGTGCTGTCCGCTCACCAGCAACCGCCGCCCACTCAATCGCCAGAGCGGCACCGCGATGATCTGTGAACGGTGTTCCGCAGGGCCTCCGAGGTTGTCGGGACTGCTCAGCTCAGCGAGCCGCCTGGCACCCGACACCTCGTAGGCCCTGCCGACCCCGAGCACGCTCCAACCGGTGGCGGTCGCTTCCTCGAAATCGTCGGCCTGGAAGGCGACGACCGCGTTCCTCGCGGCAGTCGCCAGCCGACCGCCGGCCTCGGCACGGAAGATGATCTCCTCGCGATCGAGGACATAGCTGACCGGCTCTGCTGTCGGCAGCGCACCGTCGGTGCACACCACCCGCCCGATACCGCCCGCAGCGAGCAGGCGCAGGCACTCGAGGCGGTCGAGCGCGGTCAGGTCCATCAGCTCTGCAATGGCGGCCATAGCGATCTCCCCAGCGCATCGAGTGTGCGCAATTGTTGTGATTTCCTGCTCTCAGGATGCGCCTTCAGCACCAGGGGGCGGCAAGTGCCGAAGGTCCCGTAGGGGCCCGACCGGGACGGTCGTGACTACCGCGAAACAGGCACTGACCAGCGAAGTCTGGTCCCGGACGGCTCCACCGGGAGCAGGTCCATGGAACCACCGTGGCGCTCCGCGCGACGTCGGAGATTGGCCAATCCGCTGCGCCTCGTGCTCTTGCCCATTCCGTGACCGTTGTCCCGGACCTCGATCGTCAGGCGGTCGACCGTGGCGATGATGTCGGCCGCCACGGTGCTGGCGCCGGCGTGCCGGCCGACGTTGCTCATCGCCTCGTGCAGCACGGCCACCATGTCGTCGGAGAGCTCGCCGCCGGGGACATCCTCGATCGGTCCGGAGAATCTGACCGACGGCTCGAAGCCCAGTCCCGGTGTCACATCCGCAATGGCGTCGAGGACGCGGGACCGCAGGCTCGGCTCCCCGGTCTTCGGTGGTTGGCTCAGCTGGAAGATGGATGTCCGGATCTGCCGGATGGTGTCGTCCAGCCCATTGATGGTGGACAGGATGCGGTCGGTGGACGGCCCGGGATCGAGACGGCCGGCAACCGCCTGCAACGTCAGCCCCGCCGCGAACAACGATTGGATGACGTGATCGTGCAGGTCCGCTGCGATCCGCTCACGCTCATCGAGCATCGCCGCCCGCTGCTTCTCGTCCCGGGCATCCGCCAGTTCGACCGCGACGGCCGCTTGATTGGCGAAGCCGCTTGCCATGTCGAGGTCTTCCGCGGTGAAGGCGGGCTGGCCGGACACCCGGGCGACGGTCAGCACACCGTGCATCCGCACCGACCCGCCGAGCGGCACCACCAGCACCGGGCCGAGTTCCAGTTCAGCGGACAACGCCGTCGCCAGGCCCCGCTGGTTGCTCGGGCCCGACATCCGCAGCGCTTCGCCGGTCCTGAACACCTGTCCGGAGAGCGAGCCGTCGATCGGCAGGCGCAGCCCGACCAGCTGAGCCGCCCCGGTCCCCACGGCGACGTCGATCTTCAGGTCGACACCCTCTTTACCGGTGGGTCGGACCACCGTGACCAGGTCCGCCTGTGCGATCTCCCTGGTCCGCTCGGCGATCAACCGGAGAGGATCCCCCGGATCGTCGGACAGCAGTTGCCGGGTGATCGCGGCTGTCGCCTGCAACCACTCCTGCCGGGTCCGGGCCGCCTCGAACAAGCGGGCGTTCTCGATCGCGACGCCGGCGGTGGCCGCGAGCGACATGGCCAGCGCCTCGTCGTCCTTGGTGAACTCACCGCGCGTGCTCTCGGTCAGGTACAGGTTCCCGAAGACCTCGTCACGCACCAGGATGGGCACCCCGAGGAAGTTCGTCATCGGGGGGTGGTTCTTGGGGAAGCCGGACGAACGCGGATCGTCGGCGATGCAGTCCAACCTGATCGCCTGCGGCTCGTCGATGAGCGCGCCGAGGAGGCCCTTGCCCTGCGGCAGCCGGCCTATCTTCTCCACAGTGCCGGGTTCCATCCCGACGTGGATGAACTCGGACAGGTACCCATCCGGCGCGATGACGCCGAGCGCCGCGTACCTCGCTCCGATGAGTTCACGGGCAGCCTCGGCGATGCGACGCAGCACCACGGGAAGCGCCAAGTGCCCGACGATCATCTGGTTGGCGTGCAGGAGGCCACGTAGCCGGCCCTGGGTCCCCATCACCTCGTTCGCCCGGTCGATGAGCTGGCTCAACAGCTGGTCCAGCTCCAGCCGGGGCAGATCGGGGAAGGTGAGAGGCGCCGCCTCGCTCGAATCGTTCAGTGATCCCACATGGTCGGCCGTTGACTCATCGACCGGTTGTAGACCCGGATCCTCCGTCATGGGCGCCTCACTAGTCTTCGCAGCCTATTTCGCGACGTAAACAGTCAATTCCCCGTACGTCTCAACCACCAAGGATGCGTTGATCCAGTCGAGTCAACCACACCGGTGAACGACGGTATACCGCCTAAAGTCGTGCTCCACCGCATTGCCGGGCGCAAGGAAGGGTCCCTGGCTGCGCTAGCGCAGCTGCCGCAAGCTCGGATCGGGCTTCACCGGAGCGGCCGCCACCCTGATCCTGGCGTCCACGACCACGAGCTGATCGCCACGGCAGATCACCGGGTTGAGATCCAGCTCGGCAACCTCGGAGAGGTCATCTGCCAGCGCACCCACCCTCACCAGCAGGTCGGCGAGTGCGGACCGGGAGACGGTCGGCGCCCCGCGATACCCGTCGAACAGCTTGGCGGAGCGGAGGGCACCGATCATGCCCGTGGCGTCAGCACTGGTCAGCGGGGCCAGCCGGAAGGCACGATCGGCGATCAGGTCCGCCAGCACGCCGCCCGCGCCGATCATCACAGCGGGTCCGAACAGCTCGTCCTGGATGGCGCCGACGATCACCTCGGTGGCGGCAGACTGCATCGGCTGCAACAGGATCGACGGACTGCCGGGGCACAGCAGCGCCAGCTCGGCGAATGCCTGCCGGACGTCGGCTTCGCTCTCCAATCCCAGGCGGACACCGCCGACATCGGTCTTGTGGATGCCACCGACCGCGACCTTGACCGCGAGCGGGTAGCCGAATTCTGCGGCCGCGGACGCCGCCGCGTCGGGGGTGCTGACGACACGCTGCGGGCAGAGCGGAAGGCCGTAGTACCCGAGCAGCCGGGCAATGTCGTCGGCGCCGAGCCAGGTATCCCCCGCCGCGAGGGCGCGGGTGACCAACCTGCGGGCGGCCGTGGCATCGATGCCGGCGGGGCGGACGATCGGGAACTGCTCCGCGGACCGCATCCCGGCGTACCGGACGGTCAGCGCGAGGGCTGCCGCAGCCGGCTCGGGGAAGGTGAAGACCGGCAGGGACTGCGTCGAACCGGCGATCGGGAAGGAGGCCGGAGCCGCGCCGACCCTGGTCGCCACGACCGGTTTGCCGGACGCCGCCGCGGCGGCACCGATCTGTTCGAGGAGTTGCTCGGAGTCGGTCACCGGGATGTCGGTGAACACGGTCATCACGGCGTCGACATCGGGTTGCGCGAGCACCAGTCGCACCGCCCGGCCGACGCCGTCGACGGTCGCTCCGGCGCCGAGATCGACCGGGTTCTGGCAGGAAGCCGCGGTCGGCACCGCCTCCTTCAGCAGCCGGGCAGTGTCCGGCCCCAGCGGAACCAGCGTCAGGCCGGCACTTTCGGCGGCGTCAGCGGCGAGAATGCCCGGGCCACCGGAGTTGCCGATCACGACCACCCGCGGCCCGCGCGGCAGCGGTTGGTCGCTGAGCACCCTGGCGACGTCGAGCATCTGCTGCATGGTGTCCACCCTGAGCACACCTGCCTGGGTGAATAACGCGTCGACCACCACATCGGAGGAGGCGGCGGCCGCCGTGTGGGACTGCCCTGCCAGCCGCCCCGCGGCAGACCGGCCCGCCTTGATGGCGATGATCGGCTTGCGGATCGAGACGGACCTGGCGATCCGGGCGAACTTGCGCGGGTTGCCGAACGACTCCAAGTACAGCGCGATGACCTGGGTCCGTTCGTCGTCCTGCCAGTCCAGGAGCAGATCGTTGCTGCTGACGTCGGACTTGTTTCCGACCGAGACGAACTGGGAGATGCCTGTTCCCCAGCGGGCGGCGGCGGCGATGACCGCGATCCCGAGCGCCCCGGACTGCGAGATCAGGCCGAGCGGCCCCTCGAGCCCGGGCAGTGCGGCAAAGGTCGCATTGAGTCGCACCGCCGGATCGGTGTTCTGCACGCCGAGGCAGTTGGGCCCGACCAGCCGCATGCCGTACCGGCGGGCGATCCCGACCACCTCGCGCTGCCGTGCCCGACCGGCCTCGCCGGTTTCGCTGTACCCGGAGGTCAGCAGCAGCAGACCGCTGACGCCGCGCTCACCGCAGTCCCGCACCACGTCGGGCACGTACTTCGGCGCCACGGCGACGACCGCGAGGTCGACCGCCTCCGGCAGTTGCCGGGCGGTCGGCACGCACGGCACCCCGAGAATGGAGTGGTGGTGAGGGTTGACGGCGTAGACCGTGCCGGTGAAACCGCCCTCGACGACGTTCCGCAGCACCTGATGCCCGACACCTCCGCGGCGTTCGCCGGCGCCGATCACGGCCACCGATGACGGGGCCAGGATGTGCCGAAGGCTGGCCCCGCCTGCTGCCTGCTCCCTGATGTCCATGGCCTGCATGGCGCGGTCGTCGGGAGCCAGGTCCATCACGATGAGCTCGGTCGAGCCCTCCATCCGGAGCCCGACGTGGAAGCCGAGATCGTGCAGAACCTGTACTGCCGGACCGTTCTCGGCCAGCACCTCGGCGTCGAACTCCCGGATCCCGACCCTGCGGGCAGCGGCGGCGAGGTGCTCCAGCAGCAGCGTGCCGATGCCCTGGTGGTGGTGCTCGTCGGCCACCAGCAGCGCCACTTCCGCCGTGGAGTCGGTGATCCGTTCGAACGCCGCCACCCCGACGAGTTGCCCGTCGATCCAGGCGCAGAGCGCCATGTGCTGATCGCTCGCGGGCTGGACCAACAGCTTGACGTAGGCGATCGCCGATGTCCGGCTGAAGGAGAAGAACCGCAGGTACCGCGATCGCTCGGACACCCCGGTGTGCAGGTCGAGCAGCGCGTCGAGGTCGCCCGGCTCGACCGGCCGGATGTGGACCAGACCACCGTCGGTGCGGACGGCGTCGATACCGCCGGCCGCGTAGGGCTGAACGGGCGGCTTTACCCCGGATGTGATGGTCATGGCAGTTCAGGTCCTCAAATGTCGACGGCTTCTACCGACTTCAGTTCGGTAGCAATGGTTCTGGCGTACTGACGGATGCGGTCGAAATCGCGGAAGTCCCCCGCTATCGGTCCTTCGGCCATCTTCTTCGCCAGGAAACCGCGCGCCGTTGCGGGTTCCAGGCGCCCGCCGAAGGTCACCGGCAGGCCTACACCGGCCGCGTCGGCCAGCTTGCCGACCCGCTTGGGAGCGGGCACCTGCTGGGTTCGCGCGTCCGGACCGCACGGGCCCGACTGGAACAGGAAGACCCGGATAGGACGACGAAGCGAGGTCACATTCTCGAGCAGGCGCACCGCCTCGGGACGCCATCGGCCGGTGTACAGGGCGCTGCCGATCACGACGGCATCGAACCCGTCGAGGTCGAACACCTCCCGCGCATCACCGACGTGCACGGTCAGGCCCACTGAATGCAGCTCTTCGCCGATCGCGATGCCGATCTCCCTGGTGCCGCCCATCTTGCCGGCAAAGGCGACGAGAACCGTGGTCATCGCGCGCCTCCACTCCTGCCGGGTCACCTTCCACCTTCAGCGCGCGCCGCCGACCAGCCAAGGGCCCAAGGTCCCGACACCGCGTTGCCGTCGGGAAGATCACATCGCCGCCTTCGCCGAGGGCCCACTCCCCTCACTTCGGGCGTACGTGGGCGCTGTCTCAGCGCGGGCCGAGGACGGAGGGCCGCCCCCGCCTGCGGCTGATCACCTCGGCGGCGACCAGCCCTGCGGCGAGCATCATCACCGCGGTTGTCGTGACGGCGGCGAGCGCTCCGGTGGCGGCCGCGGTTCCGCTGACCATGTTGAAGCCGGCGTGCCAGATGGCAACCAGCACAACGCTTCCGCCGGATCTGTTGTACAGCCAGCCCAGCACGATGGATCCCGCCAGCAGGCCGAGGAACCAGCCGACCACGGTGCCGGCGCCGAACGTCCGAAAATTGCCGACGACGAAGAACATCGGCAGGTGCCAGCCCGCCCAAAGAACCGCCACGATCGACATCGCGGCCAGCGGCGAGTGCCGCCGCTGCAGCTGAGGCAGGGCGAAGCCGCGCCAGCCGGTCTCCTCCCCGAATCCGTTGACCAGCAGCACCAGCGCAGTCACCGCCACCACCCCGAGCGCGGCGGGCAGGCCGCTCATCTCGGCAAACCCTGATGCCTGCGGAAGGTCCGTCCCCACGACCGCGAGAAGGGCCCATACACCGCACCCGACGAGCACCGGGCTGAGCGCGAACGCCCACCAGCGCAACGGAACCCGGACCATGGTCATGCTGCGCAGCAGTCGCGGCAGGTCACCTGTCCGCCAGGCAACCAGCACGGCCGCCAGCATCGGTCCCAGCAGCGCGGGGAAATGGCTCGGCTCTCCGCTCCCCTGCACGACAACGGATCCAGCGACGGCCATCGGGATCAGCCACGCCCAGCTCAGGCCGTAGGCGAGCAGCGAGTAGGCGGCCAGCGCGTGCGTGCGTGTTCCTGCGCGGTCGGCCTGGCGAGCAGGTCCGGCGGCGGATGGCGACATCCGGCACCTCCTGAGGTCCGCACCTCAGCGTGCCGCTCCGCTGCCGGGTCCGGCAGGGCCGAAGGTCCCAGCGCACGCGTCGCGACCTCACCGAATCCCTCGATGGGCAGATTTGCATCAATTCCGGCGAAACGTCGGGAAACAAGAGTAACGGTGTGGCAACATTTGTCAACTCGAAAAGACAGTTCTTTCGACTGTTGCGCATTCCTGTCCGAGCGTTTCTCGTTTTGAGCTTTGCTAACAGCGTACGTTCGGCTCAGGCGCCACATTGACGTCGCAAATCGAGGTGGCCGAGAAATTATGAAGAATTCTCTCACACCGCTGCGTTTTCTGCAGCGCGCATCATCAGTTCATCCGGATCGAACCGCGATCATCGACGGTCCCCGTTCCTTCACCTACGCGGCGATGGCAGCGCAGACCGTCCGGCTCGCCAACGCGCTCACATCCAGAGGGCTCCGGCCCGGCGACCGGGTCGCCTACCTCGCGCCGAACTGCGCCGAGGTCCTGGTCGGTCACTTCGCCGTGCCACTGGCGGGCGGCGTGCTCGTCACGATCAACACGCGACTCTCACCCGAGGAGATCGCGGCGATCATCGAGCACTCGGGCGCGGTGTTCCTGCTCGCCGACGCGCCCCTGGTCGAACCGGCCCGCGAGAAGCTGGCGGCCATCACGACTCTGCGCGAGGTCATCACGCTTCCCGCGGAAAGCGGGCGGGACGTCGAGCTGGCGTTCACGACCGGGTACCTCGAGCTGCTCGCCGCCGGCAGCGACGCACCGATCGACCATGCGGTCGCCGACGAGGACGCCGCCATCAGCCTGAACTACACATCAGGGACGACGGGCAAGCCGAAGGGCGTCGTCTACACGCACCGTGGCGCATACCTCAACTCCCTCGGCGAGGTCATCCACCAGGGCTTCGTCGACGGTTCCAAATACCTGTGGACCTTGCCGATGTTCCACTGCAACGGGTGGTGCACGACGTGGGCGTTGACCGCCGTCGCGGGCACCCACGTCTGCCTCCGGGCGGTCAAGGCCGACGACATCTGGCGTGCCATCGACCGCGCCGGTGTCACCCATATGGCCGGAGCGCCAACCGTTCTCATGATGATGAAGGAATCAACCCTCTCGCATCCGCTGCGCCAGGCACTGACGGTCACCACCGCCGGTGCACCGCCCAGCCCGTCGATCATCGCGGACTTCGCCGAGCTCAACGTGACCGTCGTACACGTCTACGGACTGACCGAAACCTATGGCCCGTACACCGTGTGTGAGCCGCAGGACTCCTGGCACGACCTCGGTGTCGCCGAACGCTCGAGGCTGATGGCCCGTCAGGGTGTCGGGATGATCACCGCCGACGACGCACGCGTCGTGCTGTCGTACGGACACTCCGACGAGCTGGTGGACGTCCCGTCCGACGGCGTCACCATGGGCGAGATCGTGATGCGCGGCAACACTGTCATGAAGGAGTACTTCCGCGACCCGGAGGGGACCGCGACCGCGTTCAAGGGCGGCTGGTTCCACTCGGGCGACCTCGGCGTCCGCTACCCCGACGGCTACATCCGGCTGCTCGACCGTGCCAAGGACATCGTGATCTCGGGCGGCGAGAACATCTCCACCGTCGAGGTGGAGCACGCCCTGGCCACCCACCCCGCGGTGGCCGACGTCGCGGTGATCGCGATCCCGGACGAGCGGTGGGGCGAACGGCCGAAGGCCTTCGTGGTGCTGGCCGCCGGCCATCTCGCGGGTCAGGACGAATTGATCGGTCACGTGAAGGAACACATCGCGAAATTCAAGGCACCCAAGACAGTGGATTTCGTTGTCGAACTGCCCAGGACGTCGACGGGCAAGATCCGTAAGGATCTGCTCCGCCAGGCCGAGTGGGCCGGACATGAAAGCAGGATTCAGTGATGACCGGCACGATGACGGAAAGCGGCCTCGAAATGCCATCGATGGACGCAGCTGCAGATTCGGGGAACGAATTCCCGAACGGCGACGACCTTGCTCTTTCCCGGGGTACTGATTTCTACAGCCTCGATGAACTGCTCACCGACCGGGAGCGGGAGATACGCGACAACGTGCGGCTCTGGTGCGACACCGTCGTTTCCCCGGCTGCGGCCGACTACTGGGAGCGCGCCGAGTTCCCGGTCGAACTGGTTCCCGGGTATGCAGCGCTCGGCATCGCCGGCGCGTCGATCGTCGGCGACGGCTGTCCCGGGCTGTCCTTCCTGGCCGAAGGGGTGATCGCAGCCGAACTCGCCCGCGGTGACGGCAGCATCGCCACCCTCAACGCCGTGCATTCCGGGCTTGCGATGACGACCATCGCGATGGTCGGGTCCGAGGAGCAGCGTGCGCAGTACCTGCCGAGGATGGCGCGCTGCGAGGTGCTCGGCGCGTTCGCGCTGACCGAGCCGCGGCACGGCTCCGATGTGGTCGCACTCGAGACCCGCGCCCACCGGGACGGCGACGAGTGGGTTCTCACCGGTGAGAAGCGCTGGATCGGCAACGGGACTGTGGCGGGCATCGTCATCGTCTGGGCCCGTGACGACGACGGCCAGGTTGGCGCATTCGTCGTCGAGCATCCGGACGGCGCGGAGCACCCGGTGCCGGGCTATCACGCCCGGAAGATCGTCGGGAAGGCTGCCAACCGAGGGGTGTGGCAGGCGCAGATCCGGCTGGACGGGGTTCGGGTGCCGGTGGGGGCACGACTGGCCAAGGCCCGCAGCTGGGACGACACCAACTACGTGCTGGCCAAGTCGCGGCAGACCGTCGCCTGGGAAGCGCTGGGTCACGCTGTAGCCGCGTACGAAGCCGCACTGACCTACTCGCTGCGGCGGGAGCAGTTCGGCCGGCCGCTCGCCCGATTCCAGCTCATCCAGGACAAGCTCTCGCACATGCTCAGCGACATCACCGGAATGCAGCTGATGTGCACCCGGATGTCGCAGCTGCAGGCGGAGGGACGGGTCTCGATCGAGCATGCGGCCCTGGCCAAGTTGAACACCGGTGACGCCGCCCGCCGGGTGTGTGCGATGGCGCGGGACATCCTGGGCGGCAACGGCATTCTGCTGGACCACCACGTCGCCCGGCACCACGCCGACATCGAGGCTGTCTACACCTACGAGGGCACCGACTCCATCCAGTCGTTGATCGTCGGGAGGGCCATCACCGGCATCAACGCCTTCCGCTGAGCACACCCGAGAGTTCCCAGCACCCCAACAGTTCCAGCACCCCCAACAGTTCCAGCACCCCAACAGTTCCAGCACCCCAACCTCACCACCACAAGAAATGAGCACAGCATGACCACCACGATCCGAGAACCCGCAGCACCCGATGTCGTCGTCCTGGACGTCCTGGCCGACACCGGTGACCCCACCGCCGGCGCGGTCGCCGTATCCCGTGAGCTCGCGTCCCAGCAGATCCGCATTATCGCCGATCCGGCGCCGCTCGGCCTCGCGGCGTTCGCCCTGACCACGTTCCTGCTGAGCCTGGTCAACGCCGGCGTCCTCCCGAAGGACACCGAACCCGTCATGCTCGGCGTCGCGCTCGCCTACGGCGGCGTCGCCCAACTGCTCGCCGGCATGTGGGAGTTCAAGAAGGGCAACGTCTTCGGCGCAACGGTGTTCAGCTCGTACGGCGCATTCTGGCTGTCGTTCTGGGCCTACCTGACCTTCTTCGCCGAGGGCATCCCGAAAGAACATCACGGTGTGGCGGCCGGCTGGTATCTGATCGCCTGGGCCATCTTCACCACGCTGATGCTCGCCGCGGCGCTGCGCACCACGGCCGTGCTCGCCGGGCTGTTCGCCGTCGTCGCGGTTGTCTTCGTGCTGCTCGCCGCCGGAGCGATGGCCGCCAGCACCGCACTGACCACCGCCGGCGGGGTCCTCGGCCTGGTGGCCGCCGCGATGGCCTGGTACCTGTGTGTCGCGGGCGTCATGGCGTCGACCTTCGGCCGACCGATGCTGCCGAACAAGGCGTTGTTCCGCAGCTGACCCCAACAGTGCTCCGTGATGCCCGGCGTCGATCCGACGCCGGGCATTCCCGTGCTCAGTGCTGCAGCGTCGCTCGGTACTGCCGTGTCGCTCGGTACTGCCGTGTCGCTCGGTGCTGCGGTGTGGCTCAGTGCTGCAGCGTCGCTCAGTGCTGCAGCGTCGCGGACAGCTCCCGGAGCAGATCCAGGGCGGCCTCGGCGATCACCGTGCCGGGCCCGAACACCGCGGCCGCGCCTGCCTCCCGCAGTTCCGGGATGTCACCGGGCGGGATGACGCCGCCCACCACGATCATGATGTCCGGACGACCCAGGTCAGCCAGCGCCGCCTTCAGCGCGGGCACCAGGGTGAGATGTCCGGCAGCCAGCGAGTTCACCCCGACGACGTGCACGTCGGCGTCCACCGCCTGCTGGGCGACCTCCTCGGGGGTGGAGAACAACGGGCCGACATCGACGTCGAACCCGAGGTCCGAGAACGCACTGACGATCACCTTCTGCCCGCGGTCGTGCCCGTCCTGGCCCATCTTGGCCACCAGGATCCGTGGCCGCCGGCCCTCCGCCTCGGCGAAGGCATCGGTCGCCTCGAGAACCTGCTTGATCAACGGTGACTCGCCCGCCTCTGCCCGGTACACGCCAGAGATCGTACGGATCACCGCAGTGTGCCGGCCGAAGACCTTCTCCAGGGCGTCGGAGATCTCCCCGACCGTCGCCTTCGCCCGTGCGGCGTCGACCGCCAGCGCCAGCAGGTTGTTCGACAGGTCGCCACCGGTGGTGGTGTCACCCGCAGCCGCTCCGGCAGCGGTCAGCGCGTCCAGCGCCCGGCTGACGGCGGCCGGATCGCGCTCGCTGCGCAGCTGCTCGAGCTTCGCGATCTGCGCTGCCCGGACGGCCCGGTTGTCGACCTTGAGCACCTCGAGTTCGTCGGCGTCATCGGTGCGGTAGGAGTTGATCCCGATCACGGCCTGGCTGCCGGAATCGATCCGGGCCTGGGTACGGGCCGCCGCTTCCTCGATCCGCAGCTTCGGGATGCCGGCTTCGATGGCCTTGGCCATCCCGCCGGCGGCCTCCACCTCCTGGATGTGCTGCCAGGCCCGTCCGGCCAGGTCGTGGGTGAGCTTCTCCACAAAGTACGAGCCGCCCCACGGGTCGATGATCGCGGTGGTGCCGGACTCCTGCTGCAGCAGCAGCTGGGTGTTCCTGGCGATCCGGGCGGAGAAGTCGGTCGGCAGAGCGATCGCCTCGTCCAGGGCATTGGTGTGCAGCGACTGGGTGTGCCCCTGGGTCGCGGCCATCGCCTCGATGCAGGTCCGGGCGACGTTGTTGAACGGGTCCTGCGCCGTCAGCGACCATCCCGACGTCTGTGAATGTGTGCGCAGGGACAGTGATTTCGGGTTCTTCGCGCCCTGATTGCCGACCAGCCGGGCCCAGATCGCCCGCGCGGCCCGCATCTTCGCGACCTCCATGAAGAAGTTCATGCCGATCGCCCAGAAGAAGCTCAACCGCGGCGCGAAGGCATCGATGTCAAGGCCGGCGGCGGCACCCGCCCGCAGGTACTCCAGCCCGTCCGCCAGTGTGTAGGCGAGCTCCAGGTCGGCGGTCGCCCCGGCCTCCTGGATGTGGTACCCCGAGATCGAGATCGAGTTAAACTTGGGCATTCTCGCCGCGGTGAACGAGAAGATGTCGGAGATGATCCGCATCGACGGCAGCGGCGGGTAGATGTAGGTGTTGCGCACCATGAATTCTTTGAGGATGTCGTTCTGGATGGTGCCGGCAAGCTTCTCCGGCGGAACGCCCTGCTCCTCGGCGGCCACGATGTACAGGGCCAGCACCGGCAGCACAGCGCCGTTCATCGTCATCGAGACACTGATGGAATCGAGTGGGATGTGCTCGAACAGCTGCCGCATGTCGTAGATGGAGTCGATCGCCACCCCGGCCATCCCGACGTCCCCCGACACCCGCGGGTGGTCGGAGTCGTAGCCGCGGTGGGTCGGCAGGTCGAACGCGACCGAGAGCCCCTTCTGCCCCGCCGCGAGGTTGCGCCGGTAGAAAGCGTTCGACTCCTGCGCCGTGGAGAAACCCGCGTACTGCCGGATGGTCCACGGCTGCGTGGTGTACATCGTCGGGTACGGCCCGCGCAGGAACGGCGTCAGACCGGGATAGGTGTCGAGGGCGTCCAAGCCGTCGAGGTCACCGCCGGTGTACACCGGTTGCACCGCAATGCCTTCCGGCGCCTGCCACGGTTCACCTCTGGGTACGGACGAGTCCGCCGCGGCCCTGTCGGGTGCGGCCCCGTCCGAAGCGGCGTCGTGCAGCGGGAAGTCGGCGAAACTGCGCGGAACGCTCATCGGCCCACCTGTGCTTCCTCGAGATGCCCGCGGGTCCGCCGGAGGAACTCCAGGACGTCATCGCCCGCCGCGACATGATCATCAACGCTCTCGCCCACGGCGCCCTTGGGCCGTCCCGCGAGCACCACCCATTTCGCGCCCGCGGCGCGCAGCGCCTCCGCGACCGCAACGCCGCGGTCCGCGTAGGCCTTGTCCGATCCCGCGAGACAGGCGACGGGACCACCGGTTTCGCGGAACGCCGCGACGACGTCGTCGACACCCTCGGTGCGGCCGGCCGTCACGGTCTCCACCCCGCCTGCGGCGAACAGGTTCGCCGCGAACCCGGCCCGTGCGGCATGCTCGGCGACACTGCCCAGGGTGGCGAGGAAGACCGGTACCGCCGCCGGTGCGTCCCGCATCGACTCGAACGGTTCCGCCCAGGAGGCCCCGCCCGCATCGTCGAGATCGGTGGACCGCCGCACCGGAAGGGTCTCCCGCAGATGCGGGAATTCGCTGACGCCGGTGATGGCGGTCCGGCGGGTGGCGATGCGGGAGGCGCGTTCGGCGGCGGTCGCCGACCACCGCTCCTGCACCGACCCGTCGGCCAGCGCGGCCAGTACGCCGCCGGCCCGCTCGATGCTCTGGAACTCGGCCCACGCGGCCGCCGCGATCTCCGCCGTGAGGATCTCGACCGCGTACGAACCGGCCGCGGGATCGGCGACGGCGGCGACATGCGATTCGGAGATGAGCAACGAAGAGGTGTTCCTCGCCATCCGGCGGCCGAGGTTGTCGGGCACCCCGAGCCGGGTGTCGAACGGCAGCACGGTGATGGCGTCCGCCCCGCCGACGCCGGCCGCGAAGGCGGCCACCGTGGTCCGCAGCAGATTCACCCACGGGTCGTAGCGGGTCAGCATCGGGAATGACGTCACGGCGTGCTGGAACTGCCGTGCCGCAGCGACCCCGGACAGTTCCGCGACCCGCTGCCAGAGCCCGCGTGCGGCACGGAACTTCGCGATCGTCGGGAACTGCTCGTCGGTCGCTGCGAGCCGGAACTCGATCAGCTCGATCGCGGTCGCAACGGGCACGTCCGCTGCTTCCAGCGCCCGGAGGTATTCGGCGCCGACCGCGAGGCAGTACCCCACCTCCGCTGCGTCACCCGCTCCTGCTCCGTGCGCCGCGGTGCCGTCGACGGCCAGCGCACGCACTCCCAGACCCGTCGCGAGAGGAACGATCTCGGCGATCGCGATATCCAGATCGGCGCCGGCGGTTGCCACCTCGCCGGAGCGCACCGAGCGGCCGACCGGATCGGCACCCAGGCAACTCCCCGGATCCGGACGGACCCCGCGTCGCCGGTACAACTCGGCCAGTTCGATGGCGGCCTGCAGGTCGGTCACGTCGCCCGCAGCGGACAGCACGATGGGCACCATCTCGAGGAAGACACCGTCCAGGGCCGCGGGCAGATCCGCCGGGGATGTGCCGGGTCCGCCGACCGTCAGCCACAGTGACGTGGCGCCGTTCTCCAGGTCGGCGAGCGCGGACGCTGCGGCCTGGGCAGGGTCGGGGTCGGCAAGCAGCGAGCGGATGTCCCAGCCCGCCTCGACGTTGGCGGCGCGGTTGCGCGGCAGTACTGCCGAGGCCGGAAACGGTGGTCCACCACGGTCGGCAAGCCGTCCGGCGGTGCCCAGCGGGGGAACCGTCAGGCCCTCGACGGTAGTGACCGCCAGTGTCTCCCAAGCCGCGCTGGGCACAGCGTCATCGGGCAGTCGACGGGCCCGCCGCAACACAGCGGCGGCCGCGGCCTCCCAATCGTGTTCGGTCACTGCTGTGGCGCCGGCGAGCCGCACCGGACCCTCGTCGTCGAGTGTGCCCATCGGGGGATCATAGGACGGCCCGGCCGGCCGGCGATCGGCGTGATCCCACAAACGTGAGGGACTGCACCATTTGTCCACACCCGCGTTGTCCGCGGTCTCAGCGTGGGAGCGCCAGTGATCCGGCTCTGCGCTGCCCGACACCCTCCCGGGTGTGCCTCGCCGGCGGCGGAGGGGCACGATCGTCGTGTACTGCCCGGACACCGGAAAGGTTCTGCCATGACTGCCAGCGACGACCGCGGCCTCGAGACACCCGACGCGGATCGGCTCGAACAACTGCTCCCGGTCGACGGTGACCAGCCTGACGATCAGGACGGCACCGACACCGCCCGCATCGCCGGTTCGGTGGTGGACAACATCGACGCCGATGAGGCCGACGTCCTGGAGCAGGCGATCCCGGTACCGGCCGAGGAGGACTACCGGGATCAGTAACCCGGGAACACCGTGCGCAGCTCGTCCAGCGAGATATCACCCGAAACCTGGACGGCGGCGGGGGTGTGGTCGGCGTCCAGTCGACCGGCGACCAGCCGCAACCAGCTCTCGGCGGGCAGCGTCAGCTGGGCGTCGGATCCGGTGACGTCGGTCAGGCTGACCGCGTCAGGGGTGATCTCGAGGCCGAGCTGACGGTCCGGTTCGGTGGTCCGCACCGCCACTCGCACCGTTCGGCCCAGCACGGGCTTGCTGATCCAGCCGAACATGAACGACGAGACGTCCAGCAAATTCTCGACCGCCTCGGGGGCCACCGTCGCCTTCGGGTCGCGGATCACCCTGACGTCCCAGGAGTGCAGGGCGAACTCGTTGAGCCGGAAGGCCGCGGCACCCGCGACGTCGATCGGCTGCGGGAGAAAGCCGATGTCGATACGCAGATCGCGGCGCGCCTGATCGCCGAGCGCCTCGTAACTGCTGACCAGCACCTCGTTCGACCGCAGGAAGCCGTCGGCCTGCTCCTGCGGCGTCATCGCGTTCCACCGGTCCCAGACGCCCTGGTTGAAGTCCGGCCCGCGGCTGTCGGTGCCGCTCACTGCCGTTTCCACGGCAGCGAGATGGATCTCCGCGCCGCTGCCCAGGTGACTGAGCACCTGGGCGATCGTCCACTCCGAGGCGGCCGACGGGCCGTCGAGTTCGATCGGTGAAAGTTCTTCGACGAGCGCGTCGAGTTCGTTGTGTCCGCTGCGCAGGGCAGCGATCGGGGTATCGGCGGTGCTGACCATGGTTGTCCTTCTGACGTCGAGGGGACCTACTGGAGATCTCGAACCGGGCCAGCGTAGACAGCCGGTCGGCCGGCTCTGCGCAGACGGGCGACCGTCAGGAAGGGCTTCGCTGCGTGATCGCACCCCCGCTCAGTCGTGGGAACCGATCTGCGTCACCATCAGCGGGTGCTGCGTGCGCTGGGGCGAGCCATCGCCGCCCGACCGGGCCTGATCGTGCTGGTGTGGATCGTCCTCACCATCGCGGGCTTTGCCGCGGCCACCGGCACCTTCGGGGAGGGACTGTTCGCCCGGCTGAACGCGGGTGAGGCCACGGTCTCCAGCGAATCCTCGACGGGCCGGGAGATCCTCAACGCCGCCAGCACGACGGGGCCTTCCGTGAGCCTCCTGGTGAAGGGCGCCGAAGTCACCGATCCGCTGCTCGCCGACCCGCTGACGGCCGCCCGCACCGACCTCCTCGCCATCCCCGGGGTCGCGCAGGTGGTGGATCCGCTGGCCGTTCCCGGCGGGCCGTCGTCGCCGGCCGGCGCCGCGCTGGTGGCCAAGGACGGCAACGGGTTTCTCGTGTCGGTCACCCTGGAGCCCGACCTCCCAGGAGATGTCGAAGACTCCTCCCTGACGGCGGTCCAGGACCGGCTCGCGGCACTGTCTGCCGAGATCAGCGGCCTGGTGCCCGGCGCGACCGGTCAGGTCGGCGGCGGCACGTTGCTGTTCGACGCGATCACCGGGCAGGTCGAGAAGGACCTGGTCCGCGGCGAGCTGATCGCTCTCCCGGTCAGCCTGCTGGTGATGGTGCTGGTTTTCGGCGGATTCATGGCGGCCGGCATGCCGATCATGGGCGCGATCGCCTCGATCGGCGGCGCGCTGGCCGCCCTGTTGGCGTTCTCGTACCTGATCGACCTCGATGCCGCCGTGGTCAACGTGGTCACCGTGCTCGGGCTCGGACTGTGTATCGACTACGGGTTGCTGATCGTCTCCCGGTACCGGGAGGAATTACGCGAAAAGCTGGCGGCGAACACCACCCGCTCGACGAAGGCCGCCCGCACCGAGGCGCTGGTCGGGACCATGGTCACCGCCGGCAGGACAGTGCTGTTCTCCGGCGTCACCGTAGCCATCAGCCTGTCCGGCCTGCTGCTGTTCGAGGCCCGGATCCTGCGCGCGGTCGGCGCCGCCGGGGTGAGTGTCGTCGTCATCGCGTTGCTCGTCGCCATGACGTTGGTACCGGCCTTGCTGGCACTCTCCGGCACCCGGATGGTCAAGCCGGGATTGCTCAGCCGCATCCCCGGATTGCGGTCGCTGACGAAACGTTTCGGTGACGTGGCCCCCGAAGTGGGTTTCTTCTCCGGGCTGGCCACCTGGACCCAACGCCGGCCGTGGCTGGTGGTGGGCGGGGTGCTGCTCGTGCTGGGCATCCTCGCGGCGCCCGTGCTGCGGCTGGAATTGCGCAGTTCGGGAGCGCAGTTGCTGCCGCCGTCCGCGCCGGACCGGCAGTTCTTCGACACCCTTGGCGAGCAGTACCCGGCGTCGGGCATCCCGACCATCCAGGTCGTCGGAGAGGCCACGGCCGAGCAGATGGCACCGCTGGCCGAGGAGATCGCCGGGATGGACGGCGTCGAACTCGTCGCCCCGCCCCGGCCCGTCGGTGAGACGCACGCAGTGGTCAACGTGTTCATGGCCGACCCCGACCCGGGCAGCGCGCAAGCCAAGGCCGTCGTTGCCGACATCCGGGACAGCAGACCCGACTATCCGATCTGGGTCACCGGCCAGACTGCCGCGCTGATCGACTTCACCCATGCGTTGGCGACCCAGGCACCGAGGGCGATGGCGGTCGTCATCCTGGCCACGTTTGTCCTGCTCTTCCTGCTGACCGGTTCGATCCTGGTGCCGATCAAGGCCCTGCTGATCAACATCGTGTCGCTCGGCGCGTCCCTCGGGGTGCTGGTGTGGGTGTTCCAGGACGGCAACGGCGAGGCGCTGCTCGGATTTCAGTCAACCGGCGGCATCGAGACCATCATTCCCATCCTGGTGATCGCGCTGGGCTTCGGTCTGGCCATGGATTACGAGGTCTTCCTGCTGAGCCGGATCAAGGAGTTCCGGGACAAGGGGATGAACAACAACGAGGCCGTCGTCGCCGGCCTGCAGCGATCGGGCCGGATCATCACCTCCGCCGCGCTCATCGTCGTGCTGGTGTTCTCCGGCTTCGTGGCGGGTGAACTGCTGGTGATCAAGCAGACCGGTGTCGCGCTCGCCGTCGCGGTCGCGGTCGACGCGACCCTGGTCCGCTGCCTGCTGGTGCCGGCGACCATGACGCTGCTGGGCGAATGGAACTGGTGGGCTCCCGCGCCGCTGCGCCGCCTGCACGACCGGCTGGGCCTGCGGCACTGAGCCCGGCCCCGCGGGGTTGTCGGGGTGGATCCGGCCGACAGTGGGGTTCCTGCGATGCTGGGCCCGGAAGGTTGTTGCGCGTCGAGTGACCTTTGTGCAGGGAAAATCGGCCGTCAGGCTGCCGTTTCCCCTGCTGAAACGACACTCGGCCCCGTGGCCGGTGTGCCTTCCCGCCGATCGGCCCGGCGCGGTTGCTGCGCTCCGTGCGAGCTCCGGGGCACCGGCGGGCGGGCCTTTCACCTCCGCCCGCGGCCCGGATACGCCCGGCATCGGCGCTCACGGGCATTCGACAGGAGCGACGGTCGGGCGAGGAGGTAGCGTCCGTATCACCGGGCAGGCCGTAGGGCACCTGCTGCGGGCAGGGAACGCACCGGCGCGCCGCACGTCACAGGAGCACAGGTCCTGCGTCCGGCGGCCTGCGTTGAGGATGGGGGCCAGCTGATGTCTGCCAGACGGTGGCGCACGGGCGCCGGCGGCATTGCCGCTGCAGCACTGTGTGTTGTTCTTGCCGCGTGTGGTCCCGCGGACGGCGGCGGCGCTGCCGGACTGCAATCCGTCGGCCAGGTCGTCGGCAGCACGGCGACGAGCAGCACGGCGACGACCATCGCGGCGCCGACGACCGCCCCATCGCCGACTGCGGTTCGTGCGCCCGCCGTGACGACGAAGGCGCCCGCGAAGTCAACCCCCGCGTCCAAGTCGCCGACACCTCGCCCGACCGCCAGCTCAACGGCCAAGCCGGCCGCACCCGCCAAGGCAGCCGCAACCGTGACCGCCTCGGTCGGTGCGGGCTCGATCCGCTACGGCGACCAGTCGTCCTTCACCGTGACCCTGAAGTCCCCGAAAGCCGGCGTCGACCTCGCCGGGCATGTCGCCGTGCTGGACGGCAGCGCCGTCCTCGTCGAGGGCGACACCGACGCAGCCGGGACCGTCTCGCTCGGCTTCCTGAACACCGCCGACCCCGGCAGCAAGACCTACACCGTCCGTTACGACGGCAACGCGAAGGTCGGTGCGGCGAAGGTCGACGTGCCGGTCACGACGACCAAGACGAACGTCGACATTGCGATCGACTGGACGGACGGTCTGCTCCCCGGCGCGGACGCCACGATCACTGTCGATGTGATCGGCACCCCGCAGAGCCCTGGCGGCAAGGCCTCCATCAGCGTCGACGGGACGGCGATCGCCGACGCCGCGCTCAGCGAGGACGGTCTCATCACCGGCACGGTGAAGGCGGTCACCGCCGGAGATCATCAGGTCGAGGTCGCCTACGCCGGCGACGTGCGCTTCGACCCCAACACAGCGGCCGCAACGATGACGGTCACGGCGCCGCCGGTGAACCCGAATCAGGCCGGGGCGGCCGCCGCCCAGGCGAACAACCCGTGCCCCGCCGCGGCCTCCGCGTGCGTCGACCTGACGAACGAGCAGGCCTGGCTGCAGTCGGCCGGGAAGATCACCTACGGGCCGGTTCCGATGACGTCAGGCATGGAGGGCCACCGGACGGGCACCGGCATGTTCTCCGTTTTCTGGCTGGACAAGGACCACAAGTCGAGCATCTTCAACGACGCCCCGATGCCCAACTCGGTGTTCTTCGACAACGGGATCGCCTTCCATGAAGGCAGCCTCTCCGACCAGTCACACGGCTGCATCCACCTGTCCTGGGACGCATCGGAGACCTTCTTCGACACCCTGTCGGTGGGCGACGGCGTGTACGTCTGGGGAACCCCGCCGTACTGACCCGAACTGAGCCGACCTGAGCCGAACTGAGCGCAGGCACCACGGGCACTACTGGAGCGTCATCACCGGCTCGCCGCGGCTGGTCAGCCCGTCTCCTGACCGGACGCAGGTGCCGCCGCTCGGAGTACCGCCGTCGTATACCTGCCGCAGGCACGAGCGGGCGGCCAGTTGCGCCCAGTAGTTCGGGTGCAGTGATTCCTGCTGGAAGTACGGCCCGTCGACGGTGTCGAGATGGATCTGGTTGGCCCACTCGCTGACGTCGACCGCGCCGGCACTCTGCCAGGTCGACGCACCGCCGGTTGATCCGACCAGGGACGTCGTCGTCGAGCAGAGCTTCCGGTCATCGAGCCAGCTGCCGAGGTCGAGCAGTACCGACCGGGGGATGCCGGCCGCCTGGACCGCCTCCTGCTGGGCGTGCCGAACCGCCCCGATGAATGTCGTCCCCGCCCAGTTGGCGTCGGTGTCGTAGACGCCGCACCCGCCGGTGTCCTGCCGGCTCAGGTGCTCGCCGTACCGGAAGCCGTCGCCCAGCACGAGTGGGTCGGGGTTGAGGTTGAAGACCAGGGTCCAGGAATCGTCGCTCCGACCGGCGACCCGCATCGCCTGGCGGACGTTGCCCAGCGCCGTGGTGATCTTGTCCGAGACGGCCTTGATGTTCGCCGGGTCGGCGCGGTCGGTCACCTTGGAGTCCTGCGAGCAGTAACTGAAATACACCAGGAAGTCCTCGACGCAGGTCTGGATGACGGTCCCGAAACCGAAGTCGTTGCCGCCGATGGAGACGACAACCATCCGGACGTCCTTAAGCTTGGCGAACTCCTGCAGCATGAACGCCTGACCCTGCTGGCCGGGACCTTCGTTGTAGAAGTCGATGCCCGGCTTGAAGGCCCCGGACTCGGTGAAGGTTCCGGTCTGCGCGCCAGAACAGGCGAGGTTGAGGCTGTTCACGGGGTCGCCGGTTGTCATCGGTGTTCCGTCGTCAGCGATGTGGATCATCGCGGACGTGGACCGGTGGCAGAGCGGGATGAGCTCACCCGTTTCGGCGGGGTCGTCGTCGTAGGCCGTGGGTCCCAGCGCATCGGTGGCCGAGGAGTCCCCGTCGGTGTTGCCCGCCCAGCGGCCCGCCTCGCCGGAGATGAAGGAGTCACCCAGGCTGACCACCCACGGCGCGCCCGGCGCTGCGTCCGGGAACGAGTCCGGCAGGGGCTTCGGCGCCAGTTGATCCGCCGGCAGGTCCGGAATCGACGGATTCACCAGCGGTCCCGGCGAGCCGTCGGCGCGACGCGGGACCGATGCGGTGACCGCAATCCGCTGGCCTGCGTAGATGTGGTCGGCGTCGGTCAGGACGTCGTCGTTCAGGTCGTACAAACGGGGGTGCCCGCCCGCAATGCCGTTGTCGAGGGCGATCTGACTGAGCGTGTCTCCGGGCTGAACGACATAGTCGCCACCCTGTTTGTCGTCCTGCCCGCCGCCGGGAACACCGCTGGCTGACGCAACGGTGGCAGCGGCCGGCTGCAGGGCCAGCGTCAGGACGAGCGCCAGGACTACCGCCGGGCCGGACAACCGAACGCGCACGCCAGGTCCTCTCGCCGAAGTCAGACCATGATCACCGATCGGCGGAGAATTCGCAGCGTCTGCGACGTCTGGGCCTTTCGACGCGCGGACGTCGCCCGTTGGTGGGCTGCGCGAGAAAAAACTGTCGCACGGTACCCATCCGTGTCGCAGCGTGGTCCGAACCCCTGATGCGGTCGCTGAGTCCTTGTCGGTGGCCGTTGGTGGCGGCGCCCGACGGGGCGGTCGCGGGCCAGAGCGATCCCGGCGCCGGGTGAGGGGTGTGGCGTGCGGGCTGTCATTCGTCGCCGGTCGTCCCTGATCGGCGGCAGCGGTAATCGACGCGCCCCCGACCACCGTCGGGGGCGCGTCATCCTGCTGGTCTTCAGTGGTGCCGAACCGGCACCGGTCAGGCGAAGGTGTCCTTCCGGACGACGGCCACCGGCCACTGCGAGTGGCAGATCAATCGTTGGCTGGTCGACCCCAGCAGCAGGCCGGTCAGGCCGCCTCTGCCGCGGCTGCCGACGACGAACAGTTGCGGCTGTGCATCGTCGGGCAGGTCGGCGCCGTACTGCAGCATCGCCTCAGCGGGCTTGCCGCGTACGACGACCTGCCGCACCTCGACGTCCGGGTACTTCTCCCGCCAGCCGGAGAGTTGCTCGGCGAGGACCACATGCTCCTCGTCGTCCTCCATGCTGATCAGCTCTGGTTCGGCCCGGGCGAAGCCGCGCATCGCCAGGTCGTCCCACGACAGCACCGCGTCGAGCCGGGTGTGCCGGACGGCGGCCTCGTCGAAGGCGAAGGCCACCGCTTCCTCACTGTTGCCCGATCCGCTCACCCCGAGGATGACGGGGCCACTCAACTGTGGCGGCGTCTTCGGCGAGATGACGACCACCGGCGACCGTCCGTGCGCGGCGACGTGCAGCGCGACCGAACCGAGCACGACCTCCGGTATCCGGCCGCCACCGCTGCGTCCGACGACGGTCAGCGTCGCGGTGCGGGATGCCTCGACCAGCGCGGACCGCGGATCGGACTTCACCAGCTCCGCGGTGAAACCGATCTCGGGATGGGTCTTCTCGATCTCGGTGACGGCGTTGGCCAGCGCGTCGCTGCCGGCCTCCATCAGCCCCTCGTTGAGGTCGGACGGCACGCCGTACGCGGGCACTCCGATGAGCGGCGCGGTGCTGTAGGCGTGCAGCAGACGCAGCGTCAGCTGACGCCGGGCCGCCTCGTCAGCGGCCCACCGCGCGGCCACCATCGATTCGATCGAACCGTCGATCCCGACGACAACGATGGGCTGCCGAATGCCGGTCATGTGCTGACTCCTCTGGTGACCTTTTCCTCGAGGTCCTGGTACCAGAGTCTGGCCCACGCCCGGACCCTGGCCAGAGGCGAAGGTCCCTGCGGGCAAGGGTCGGTCGGAGCCGGCAGGTGCTGCTGCGCAGAGCTGTCCGGTCAGACCCTGGTGGGGATCTTCGCCGGCCCGCGGTGCTCGAGTTGGTGCTTGGTCGGCCGCGGACGGATCGGCCACCAGGTGAACCAGCCCATGTCGATGGCCGCCGCCGGCACCAGCAACGTGCGGACGACGAACGTGTCCAGCAGGACGCCGAACGCCACGATGAACGCGATCTGGGCCAGGAAGAGGATCGGCAACACGGCCAGCGCCGCGAACGTCGCCGCGAGAACGATGCCCGCACTGGTGATCACCCCACCGGTCAGCCGCAGACCGCGCATGACGCCGTCGTGCGGGCCGTAGAAGGCGACCTCCTCCCTGGCCCGTGTCATCAGGAAGATCGAGTAGTCGATGCCGAGCGCGACCAGGAAGACGAAGGCGAACAACGGCACCGCCGGGTCCGCTCCGGGGAAGTCGAAGATGTTGTTGAAGACGAAGGCCGACACGCCCAGCGCCGCCCCGAAGGACAGCACCGTCGCCGCCACCAGCAACAACGCTGCGATCAGCGACCGCAGGAGCAGGATCAGCACCAGCAGCACGGCACCCAGGATCACCGGGATGATCAGCCGCAGGTCGCTCGCCGACGTGTCGACGGTGTCGATCTGGATGGCGGTGTTGCCCCCGACCAGGATGCTGTCGCCGTACTCGGGGATCGCGTGCACCGCGTCCCGAACGGCGCGGACGGTGTTCTCCGCCGCCTCGCTGTCGGCTGCCGCGTCGAGCGTCGCCTGGATCTGGACCTCGCCGTTGACCACCAGCGGCGGTGCGCCGGCGGCCTGCGGGCCGGCGCCGGCCTCGGTGACGACGGTCGGCTCACCGGAGATGCCGTCGACGCCGGCGATGGTGCTGACCACCTGCTCGGCCGCGGCTTCCGGCGCGATGATCACCACCGGGTTGCCCGAGCCGCCGGGGAAGTGATCGGACAGCGCCTGCTGGCCCGCGATGGAATCGACTTCGGTCAGGAACACGTCGGTCTGCGCTGTTCCCGAGGCCTTGAGCGTCGGCACGAGCAGGCAGGCCAGCGCCAACGCAACGGCGGTGATCGCCCAGGTCCGGCGCGGGCGGCGGGCGACCAGCACGGAGATGCGCTCCCACAGGCCGGCCTTGCCCTTGGTCCGCATCGCGTGTCCTTCTGCGTCGTGCTCGACCACGTGCGGGATGCGCGGCCAGAACAGCCACCGGCCGGCCATCAGCAGTGCCGGGAGCAGCGTCATCGCCGCGATGAAGGCAGCGGCGATGCCGATGGCGCCCACCGGGCCGAGGGAGCGGTTGGAGTTGAGGTTGGACAGCAGCAGGCAGAGCAGGCCGATGATCACGGTTCCGGCGCTGGCCGCGATCGGCTCGAGGCACGCACGCCAGGCACGCACCATGGCGGTCCATTTGGACTCGACCCTGGTGAGTTCCTCGCGATAGCGGGAGACCAGCAGCAACCCGTAATCCGTTGCCGCACCGACGACGAGGATGAACAGGATGCCCTGGCTCTGCCCGTTGAGCGGCAGCACGTCGTTCTTGGCCAGCAGGTAGACCACGCCACCGGCCAGTGCCAACGCGCTGACGGAGGTGAACAGCACCACGAACGGCAGCGCGATCGCCCGGTACACCAGCACCAGGATGACCAGCACCGCGGACAGCGTGACGATGAGCAGCAGGCCGTCGATACCCGCGAAGGCAGCGCCCAGGTCCGCGATCAGGCCGGCCGGCCCGGCGATGTGCACGGTCCCGCCGGCGGCGGACGATTCGGCGGCCGCCCGGATCCCGTCGATGACGGAGCCCAGCGGGTTCTCGCCCTGCGAGTCCACGGCCGTCACCTTGTCGGCCGAGAGCGGAACCAGCACCAGCGCGGCCTGCCCGTCCTGAGACGGGATGAACGGCACCGGAACCGGTTGGCCCGGAGCCGGACTGTCGACGTAGTAGTCGCCGATGACGCCGAGGGCGGCGTCGTCGGGGTCGACCGGCTGCCCGGCCAGGGACTGGGTGAATGCCTGCCAGGACGCCAGTTGCTCGGGAGTCGCCGGTTCACCGGCGGTCTCGAAGATCACGAATGCCGGCAACTCGCCCGAGTCGTCGAACTGTGCGGCGGCATTGGACGCCTTGACCGACTCGGCGCCGTCCGGAAGGAACGTCTCCTGATCGTTGGACTGCACCGTCGACAGTGAGCCGACCGCCGGCCCGCCGACGCCCGCGATGCCCAACCAGGCGAACACGACAGCCAGGATGGCGACGGCACGGAGCACGGCGGTCCGCCGGGACGGCTTCGGGGCAACCGTCGGATGGGCCGCCGTGTCCTCGGCTCGATGGGCCCCGCCGGCGTGCGGTGTCGGCGCGCCGGGGGGGCTCTGATCGGTGGGACTCGACTCGATGGGGCTGTCCGTGGTGTCGTTCGACCCGATGGGCATGACGGGTTCCGTTCTGTCGTGATCGGTTGTTCTGTGCTACGTCCCCGCCGGGTGACAGCGTGACGTCAAGGACTACTGCCATAGCGGGCGAATCGGATGCTCAGCATGCTGAGCATTTCGCTATCGTGCCACAGGTACCGTCGACTCCGACCGACTGTCCGCACACCTCGCCGGAAGCGCGCGCGGGATCGATGGTTCAGCGGAGGGAGGCGCATGGCACCCGAGACCGACCGGGACGAGTGGGTGACGGGCCGGCTGCTGGGCACCGCCGCCCGTCTGGTCGAGCACGCCTGGAACACCAGGCTGCGCGAGCATGGAGTCAGTCACGCCGGTCTGATCGTGCTGACCACCCTGGGCCGCGGGCCGACCAGTCAACGCGACCTGGCCGGAGATCAGCACGTCACCGAGCAGACGATCGGCCGCACCATCGCGCACCTTGAGTCCACCGGCCACGTCCTCCGACGCTCGGACCCGACCGACCGGCGGCGCCGGGTCGTCGAATTGACCGAGACCGGGGCGGGCCTGCTGGGCGAGATGTTCGATACCGGCGAACGGCTCACCGACGACATCCTCGACGCCGCCGGCGTCGACATCGTCGAGTTCCGCAGGACGTTGACGCTGCTGATCAGGGCGCTGGACCCAACCGGACAGCGCACCGGGCCGCGACCGCCGGGGGCTGCAGACGGAGGGTGAACGGCCCCCTGGTCGGCTCGGTTGACTACTCGGCTCCGCGCCAGTCGTAGACGACGACCGTCCGGAGTACGACGTCCTGGATCGACCGCCGCTCCGGGCTCAGGGCGACCCAGAACAACCCGACCGGGAAGAACGTGCAGAAGACGGCACGCAGAAAGGACAGCGTCCAGCCCGGTATCTGCCCGAATCGCGACAACACCCGAAGGCCGAGCAACGAGTCGCCGTAGCTGCGTCCGGTCATCGCCCAGCAGAACGTCAGGTACACGACGGCGATGCAGAACTGCACCGTCAGGGTCAGGAAGAACGGCATATCCGGCCAGGTGAAGGTGGTCGGCGACCAGATGAACCTGGCGCCGGCGATGGTGAGATAAAGGATCGAACCGATCACCAGCACCATGGCGGTGTCGATACCCATCGCGGCGGCTCGGGTCACGATGCCGGCCGGCCGGTGGTGGCGGTCGGTGAGATCGGGGGCTGACGTCGGCTTGGTCATTCCGTTGGCAATCCGTCGATCGTGTGGGCCTTGCGTCGGAACACCCGGCCGACGAGCTGACCGACCGCGTCGTCCGCGAGCTGACCCTGCACCCGGACACCGTGCACCGCCTCGGAGGCCAGCGATCCGGTGGAATCCCGGATGATGCCCGGCAGGTTGATGCCGTCGACCACCTGCTGGGCGATCCCGATCATGTCGATCTTCGCCAGCGCGGCGTCGAAGTCCACCCGGGCGACGACCGGATCCGGGTCGACAAGCGCGACGATGGCGGCGACGTCGATCCGGTCGATCACCGCCTGCAGATCCACCCCGGCAACGATCCCGTCGATGTCGATCCGGTCGATCACCGCCTGCAGATCCACCCCCGCAACGATCCCGTCGATATCGATCCGATCGATGATCCGGTCCAACGCCACCCGCGCCACCGCCGCATCAAGATCGACCCGGGACACCACCCGATCCAGATCGACCCGATCGATCACCGCCTCCACGTTCAACCTGGCCGCGATCGCATCCAGATCGACGCGGTCTATCACCGCCTCCACGTTCAACCTGGCCGCGATCGCGTCCAGGTCGACCCGGTTCACCACCGCGTCGACGTCGACCCGTTCGACCACCGCCTGCACGTCGAGCTTCGCGGCGACCGCGTCGAGATCGACGTACTGCAGGACGAGCTGCGTGACGTCGAGCTCGGTGAGTGCGACGTCGACGACGCGGACCACCAGCGGCCGCAGGACCGCGCGGATCAGCGGCTCGACCGGACCTTTGGTCGCCGGCCCGGCGGCAGGCGGGTTGGTCAGCAGCGGCCGACCGCGCCGGGTGATCTCGGCGACCGCGGCGTCGGCCGCGCGCAGGGCCACCCGGCCCCCGAACCTGATCGGCCCGGTCGCCCACCATGCGGTGCCGACCGCCCAGGAGAACGCCGCGCGCAACGGCTCACGGCGCCCGCCGTGGTCGTCGAACGCCATGGAGGAATCGGTGACGTCGCGGACGACGACCATCACACCTCCCGGCTCGATGTCCCATACCCGCCGATCGCGGCCCGTCGCTCCCTACCAGCCGCGCGGACCACTCAACACCGTTCATCTTGCTGATCAGATGCGATTTGTGCCATCACTACGCGTTGTCCATTTTGCGGGCGGCGGGTCAGAAGGGCCTCATCCCGCGGGGGTGAGGTCGGCATCGGCCTCAGATCGCCACCTGATCGCCGGCGGTCACGGCGTCGTCGGTGGTCCACGGCGTCATGGTCAGAGCGTCGCATCACAGGGGCCGAACGCGTTAGTGCCGGGTGGACGCAGGGTCCACCCGGCACCGCTGGGATGAAGTGTGGGGGCCGGGCTCGCACCGCCGGCCGACGGATGGCCGCTCAGTCCGACGAGGAACCGAGTGTGACGGTGACGGTCGCGGTGTCCGACCCCCGCGTGTAGGTGATCGCCACCGTCCCGTTCGGCGCCTGGGACCGGATGGCCGCCACCAGCGCGTCCGACGACTCCACCTGTTGCTCACCGACCTTCGTGATGACGTCACCGACCTGGAGTCCGGCGGCTTCCGCCCCGCCCCCTGAGGTGAGCTGGCTGATCTTCGCCCCCGAGGTGAGCAGGGCGTTGCCGTTGACGGTGGCGTCCGCGACCGATGCGCCGAGGACGGCGTGCGAGGCCTTGCCGGTCTTAATGATCTCGTCCGCGATCCGTTTGGCCTGGTCGATCGGGATGGCGAACCCGACGCCGATCGAACCCGACTCGCCGCTGCCCGACGACAGCGACGCGATGGCGGAGTTGATTCCGATGACCTTGCCGCTCATGTCGACCAGCGGGCCTCCGGAATTACCCGGATTGATCGCCGCATCCGTCTGGATCGCATTGATGACGGTCGCCTGGGTCGCCGTCTGCGATTGCTGCTGCTGGTCCTGACCGAACCCCGGGAGCTGCTGCGGTTGCTGTTGCTGGGCGTCCGAGGTGGCGACCGGCCGGTTCAGTGCGGACACGATGCCCGAGGTGACTGTTGCGGACAGCCCGAGTGGTGAGCCGACGGCGACGACCTCCTGGCCGACCTGCAGATCGGCGGAGGATCCGAGCGTCGCGGGCGTCAGCCCGGACACCCCTTCGGCTTTGATCACGGCGAGATCGTCGACGGTGTCCGCGCCGACCACCGTTGCCTTCGCGGTGGTTCCGTCGTTGAACTGCACCTGCAGATCGGTGGCGCCGCTGATGACGTGGTTGTTCGTCAGGACCAGCCCGTCGGCGGACAGGACTATTCCCGAACCCTCGCCCTCCGAACTGGACGACCTCGAGAGCACAGACAGCACCGAGGGAAGGATCGCGTCCGCCACCTGCTCGACCGTGCCCGACGCTGCCGGCTTCACCGTCGAGACGACCGATGAGGTTCCCGTGGTTGCCAACGCGCTCGCCACCGTGCCCGACGAGTTGTCGTTCAGGCTGGATGCGAGCGCGCCGCCGCCGAATCCAGCCACCAGCGCGAGGGCGATGGTCGACGCCGCGATGAGCGAGGTCTTGCGGCGCTTCGGCGGCACGACCGGCATGGTCGCCGTCGCGCTCTGCCGGGCGGCGAAGGGCTGCCCCGGATACGGCGGCTGACTCGCGCCGGACTGCTGACCGGAATACGGCCACTGACCGGTGGTGGACTGCTGACCGGTGAAGGGCTGGCCCGGGTACGGCTGCTGACCGGCAAAGGTCTGCCCGGTGTGGTCCGGCTGACCGGCGTGGGCCGGCGGACCGGCCTGGCCGGCGCCGAGCCCCGACGGGTCCGGCTGCTGCGACGACGGCAACCACCAGAGGTGCTCAGCGGTGGTCGGCTCCTGGCTGGCAGGCTGCTGATCTCGCGGCTGCTGGTCTGGGGACACGTGACCAGCGGGCTGCTCACTTGCGGGCTGCTCACTTGCGGGCTGCTCACCGCCGAGCTGCTGACCGGCGGGCAACTGATCTTGGAACTGCTGGCCGGTCGACTCCTGGTCGGCCGGCGGAACTGCTGCGGGTTCGGGGTTTCCCGCGGAACGAAGGTTGTCCTGGCTCATGAATCTCACGGTCATCCGCGGAGCTGTGCCGATGCTGTGTGTTCGACGGGACCGCGACGGGCAGCGGCTGTCAACAGGTCGACGTCAGCCGCGGGGTCCAGGATAGAAATCTCTCGAGCGGCTGTCGATTTCGTCCGCCGGGCTCCGTCTGGGTGGTGTCAGACCAGCAGACCGGCCACATTCCGATGGCCGGCAGACTTAAGGGAGCACCTGATGGCGAAGTTCGTGTACCTCTACACCGGCGGCACCATGGCCCAGACCCCGCAGGAGCAGGAACAGGTGATGCAGGCTTGGGGCGCCTGGTTCGGCGAGCTCGGCAGCGCACTGGTCGAAGGCGGAAATCCGTTCGGCGCCTCCGCTGCGGTCGGCGCGGACGGCGCGGTGTCCGGAACCGCGAGTTCGGCCATCACCGGATACAGCGTCGTCGGGGCCGATTCCCTGGACGCCGCAACAGCGCTCGCCAAGGGCTGCCCGGTGCTGACCTCGGGCGGCGCCGTCGAGGTCTACGAAGCCATCGAGATGTGACCTACGCGCTGCCGGAGTAAAGCAACGGCAACACAGCGAACGGCCCGTTCAGCAAGGTGCTGAACGGGCCGTTCGGCCGTGCCTGACTCAGACCGTCAGCGGCGTGGGCGCGGATGCATCGGCGTCCGCGGGCCGCACCGTGAGCGCGGCCGGGTCGTCGTCGTTGACGTCGACCAGGACGGTCTGGCCGTCCCTGATCCGCCCGGCGAGCAACTCCTTGGCGAGCTGGTCACCGATGGCGGACTGGATCAGCCGGCGCAACGGGCGGGCGCCGTACAGCGGATCGAAACCGCCGATGGCCAGCCAGTCCCGCGCTTCCGCGGACACCTCCAGGGTGAGCCTGCGAGCTGCCAACCGGCGGCTGAGGGCCTGGATCTGGATGTCGACGATGGCACCGAGTTGCTCGGTGTCCAGCGCGTGGAAGAACACGATGTCGTCGAGCCGGTTGAGGAACTCGGGCTTGAATGCCACCCGCACGACCGACATGACGGTGTTCTTGCGCTGCTCCTCCGACATGCTCTGATCCATCAGCGCCTGGCTTCCCAGGTTGGACGTCAGGATCAGCAGGGTGTTCCGGAAGTCGACCGTGCGCCCCTGCCCGTCGGTCAGCCGTCCGTCGTCGAGGACCTGCAGCAGGATGTCGAAGACATCGGGATGCGCCTTCTCCACCTCGTCGAGCAGGATCACCGAGTACGGCCGCCGGCGGACCGCCTCCGTCAGCTGGCCGCCCTCGTCATACCCGACGTAGCCGGGAGGCGCGCCGACAAGCCTTGCGACGGAATGCTTCTCCGAATACTCGCTCATGTCGATCCGGACCATGGCCCTCGGGTCGTCGAACAGGAAGTCGGCCAGCGCCTTCGCCAGTTCGGTCTTGCCGACACCGGTCGGGCCGATGAACAGGAAGGAACCGGTCGGCCGGTCGGGGTCGGCGATCCCGGCACGCGAACGGCGCACGGCGTCGCTGACGGCCGCGACGGCCTCCCGCTGACCGATGACCCGCCTGCCGAGCTCGAACTCCATCCGGAGCAGCTTCTCGGTCTCGCCCTCGAGCAGTCGACCGGCGGGAATGCCGGTCCACGCGGCGATGACCGTCGCGATGTCGTCGGGTCCGACCTCCTCGCTGACCATCGGGGCCTCCTGCACGTCGGCCTCGCGCTCGGCCGAAATGGCCTGCGAGAGTTCGCGTTCCAGCGCAGGAATCCGCGCGTACAGCAGCTCCGAGGCCTTCGCCAGGTCACCCTCGCGCTGGAACCTCTCGGCCTGCATCCGCAGTTCGTCGAGCTCCTTCTTCATCTCACCGACCCGGTTCAGGCCCGACTTCTCCTGCTCCCAGCGGGCGGTCAGCGCGGACAGCTGCTCGCTCTTGTCGGCGAGGTCGCGGCGCAGCCGGCCCAACCGCTCGATCGATGCGGGATCCGACTCCTTCTCCAGCGCAAGCTCTTCCATCGTCAGGCGGTCGACAACCCTCTGCAGCTCGTCGATCTCGACGGGGCGGGAGTCGATCTCCATCCGGAGCCGGGACGCGGCCTCGTCGATCAGGTCGATGGCCTTGTCCGGCAGGAACCGGCTGGTGATGTAGCGGTCGGACAGCGTCGCGGCGGCGACCAGCGCGGAGTCCGCGATCCGGACACCGTGATGGGCCTCGTAACGCTCCTTGATGCCGCGCAGGATGCCGACCGTGTCCTCGACACTGGGCTCGCCGACGAAAACCTGCTGGAAGCGTCGCTCGAGGGCGGCGTCCTTCTCGATGTGCTTGCGGTACTCCTCGAGAGTGGTGGCACCGACCATCCGCAGCTCACCGCGGGCCAGCATCGGCTTGAGCATGTTGGACGCGTCCATCGCACCCTCGCCGGTGGCGCCGGCACCGACGACGGTGTGCAGCTCGTCGATGAACGTGACGACCTGTCCGTCGGAGCCCTTGATCTCCTCGAGGACGGCCTTGAGCCGCTCCTCGAACTCGCCGCGGTACTTCGCGCCGGCGAGCATGGAGCCCATGTCGAGCGAGATCAGCCGCTTGTTCCTGAGCGACTCGGGGACGTCACCGGCGACCATCCGCTGCGCGAGACCCTCGACGACAGCGGTCTTCCCGACGCCCGGCTCGCCGATCAGCACCGGGTTGTTCTTGGTCCGGCGGGACAAGACTTGGACTACTCGCCGTATTTCTGAGTCCCGCCCGATGACGGGGTCGATCTTGCCCTCGCGGGCACGCTCGGTGAGGTCGACGCCGTACTTCTCCAGCGCCTGGTAGCTGCCCTCCGGGTCCGGGGAGGTCACCTTGCGGTCACCGCCGCGCACGACGGGAAAGGCCTCGATCAGCGCTTCGGAAGTCGCACCGAGCCCGGTGAGCAGGTCGCCGACGTCGGTGCCCGGGCGGGCCAGTGCGGCGAGCAGGTGCTCGGTCGAGATGTACTCGTCACCGGCGGAGGACATGATCTGCTCCGCGCCGGTGATCACGTTGACGACGGCGCGCGAGAGGCCGGGCTGGGCGACGGTGCTGCCACTGACCCGCGGCAGGCGCGCCAGGATGGCGTCGGACCGTTGCCGGACGACAGCGGGGTCGGCGCCGACGGCCCTCAGCAGGCCGGGCGCCGTCGAGCCCTGGGTAACGAGCGAAGCGGTCAGCAGGTGGGCGGGCTCGACCGAGGAATGACCCGCCGTGGTCGCGGCGGAAATGGCCGCGGCGAGGACCTCGCGGCTCTTGGTGGTCAGCTTCTCCAGGTTCACGGCGGTGGGATGCCTTTCTGAGCGGGCGAATGCAAAGGAGTCCACGTCGGGATGACGAGCCTACGCGGGTGTCTGCATGGTGCAACGCACTAAAGTTGAGTGTATTCCGCTCAAGTCTCAGTTTCTACGGGCAAGACGTGCTGTCGCCGGACCCGCGCCGCCCTGGCCCCGCTGATCCAGGACGGCGCGGCGAGCCTCACTCGCCCCGCCTACGCCTTGCTCACCCTGCAGCGAGAGCAACCCGTACCCGCCCAGAGCAACGCGCGGCGCCGAGAGCAACGCGCAGAATCGTGAGCAACGCCCCGCACCCGAGAAGCGTCCGCACCGAGAAACGCCCCGCACCCGCCGAGAGCAGCGCCCCGCGCCGAGAACTACCCCCAGCACCCGCGGCGCACGTGCACGGAGCTAGACCTCCTCGTCGAACACGATCCCCAGCTGCCGCCGGACCTCATCGATGATCCGCAGCGTGCAGATGCTCTCGGCGTGGGTCCGCAGCGGTGACTCCAACGCACCGGCGCCGATCAGCCGGGCCATCGCCGCCGCTTCGAAGTGCAGGGCGTCATGCGACACGGCCGGCTCGGTGTAGCTCAGCACGGTGCCGCCTGCGGACGTGAGCGTCATGTCGCCCGGCTGGTAGAACGGTCCGCCGATGCTCAGCGTCGCTTCGGTGCCGGCGATCACGCCGGTGGTCGGCGTGCTGCTGAAGACCGTCGTGTTGAGGACCGCCTGGTTGCCGTCGTCGTCGGACAGGATTGCGCTCACCTGGCCGTTCACCCCGGCGGGATGTGCTCGGCCCGCAGCCTGCACGGCCGCCGGCTGGCCGAGCACCCACCCAGCGAACGAGACCGGGTAGGTGCCGAGGTCCAGCAACGGCCCGCCGGCCAAATCGGGCGGCAGGATTCGGTGGCCGTCGGCGAAGTACTCGCCGTGATCGGCCAGGACGGTGCGGACGTCACCCAGCACCCCATCGGCGAGCAACTGGCGGATGACGTCGAACTTCGGCAGGAACATCGTCCACAGCGCCTCGACCAGCAGGACTCCCTGCGATGCAGCGAGGGCGGACAACGCCGACGCCTGGCCGGCGTTCAGCGCCATCGGCTTCTCCACCAGCGTGTGCTTACCCGCCTCGAGAGCCATTGCCGCAAGCGGGAAATGGGCGTTGTGCGGGGTGGCGATGTAGACGACGTCGATCGCGGGGTCGTTCACCAGCTGCTCGTACGATCCGTTTGCCTGCCCGATGCCGTGCGTCGCCGCGAAGGCGCTCGCTCTGTCCAGGTCTCGCGATGCCACCGCCGTCACCTGCTGACGGGTGTGCCGCTGGACAGACCGGACGAACCGCTCCGCGATCCACCCCGGTCCCAGGACGCCCCAGCGCAATACCGGCGCGAGCATCGAATCGGAGGTACGGGGCACCGGCAAGGCGCTCGGGAAGCGCATCAGGAATCTCCTCGGGAGAGGGTGTTGAGACGGCGGGGTGGCGGGAGGGACGGAACGTCACCGACGAGCCGCAGAGCCTGCCGTCGTGACCGCGACCACGGCCCCACCGGAGCGCATCGAGCCCAGGACTGCTTCCGCGACCCGACCTGCCTGCAGGCCGTCATGGGCGGTGGCCATGACGGGATCCATGCCGCCGGAAAGTCCGTTCACCCAGGCCTGCAGCTCGGCTCGGTAGGCGTCGGCGAATCGTGGTCGCCAATCGGCGGGGTACCCGACCGTCCGGCCGCGGGACAGGTCGATCACCGTTCGCGCCGGCTCGGTCAATGCGACAGTGCCGAGCTCACCGACGATCTCGCACCGAACGTCGTAGCCGTAGGTTGCGTTGAGGAAGACCTCGACGGTGCTCAGCACACCGTCGCGGGTCCGCAGCAGCAGCACCTGCGGATCGTGCAGATCGACACCTGCCGAAGATGTCGACCGGGGCGCGTGCCAGCTCACCTCGCTGATCGGTGAGCCGAGAAGCCATGGCAGCACATCGAATTCGTGGATGGCCGAACCCGTCACGCTCGATTCACTCGTCGCGCCGGGGGCTGCGGCGACGCCGCGGCTGATGCAGTGCACCACCAGCGGCCGGCCGATCGCGCCGTCCGACACAGCCCGACCCAGCTGCTGGTAGCCGGGGTCGTACCGGCGCATGAAGCCGAGCGAGACCAGCGGCTGACCGGTTGCCGCGACCGCGGCCTACTCGGCCTCCACCACCCGCTCGCATTCGGCGACGGTGGGCGCCAGGGGCTTCTCGCAGAGCACCGGTTTGCCCGCGCGGACCGAGGCGATGACGAGGTCCGCGTGGGTGGCGTCGCTGGACGCGACCACCACGGCGTCGACCTCGTCGTCGGCGATGACCGCGAACGGGTCCCCGGTGACCCGTGCGCCGGGTATACCGGCAACGGCCGCCGCGGCACGGTCCGCATCCACGTCGGCGGCCATCGTGACGACGGCACCGGACACCGAGCGGTCCAGGGTCGCGATGTGATCGGCCCCCATGATGCCCGCGCCGATGACGCCGACCCTGACGGTCATCGCAATGACACCCAGGTCCCGGCGGACACCGACTCGGTCATCGCGTCGAGCGCCTCGGCACTGTGCACGGCGTCGGAGATGGTGCTGCCCTGCGGCTGCCCGGTCTCGATCGAGCGGAGGAAGTTGTATGCCTCGATGACCTTGAGATCGTCGTATCCCATGCTGTTCGCCGAGCCGGGTTGGAATGCGCCATAGGCGCCGTGCCGGGGCCCGACGAAGACGGTGCTGAGCGATTGGTCCTGGTAGGCGGTGCCATGACCGACCCGTAGTTCGTTCATCCGGCGGAAGTCCCAGGAGACGGCACCCTTCGTCCCGTGGATGTCGAAGCCGTAGTGGTTCTGCTCGCCGACGGCCACCCGACTGGCTTCCAGCGTCCCGCGTGCACCGGACGCGAACCGCAACAGCGCGGAGGCGTAGTCCTCGTTCTCGACCGGCCCTGGCACGCCGCCGGTCGCCAGTCCATGTCCGCTGGTCGCGCCGGTGGGCCTGGCCCGCTCGGTGATGAAGGTTGCGGTGTCCGCCACCAGCGCATCGATCTCGCCGAGCAGATGACGGGCCAGGTCGACCCCGTGCGAGGCGAGGTCGCCCAGCACACCGCTTCCGCCGCGCTCCCGCTCGTACCGCCAGGTCAGCGCCCCCTCCGGGTGCGCCGCGTAGTCGCTCAACATCTTGATGTTGACGTGGGTGATCGCCCCGAGCTCGCCGGAGGCGATCAACTCACCGGCCGCCACCACGGCCGGGGCGTTGCGGTAGTTGAACCCCACCGTCGACTGCACCCCGGCGGCGCGGACCGCATCGGCGACCGCTGTGGCGTCGGCGGTGGTGAGGCCGACGGGCTTCTCGATCCAGATGTGTTTGCCCGCCTCCGCCATCGCGACACCGATCTCCCGGTGCAGGAAGTTCGGTGCCGCGATGCTGACGGCCTGCACGTCGGGGTGCGTGGCGATGTCACGCCAGTCCCGGGTGGCTGTCGTGAAGCCGAACTGGGCCGCAGCCTCGGCCGCCCGGCCGGGTACCTCATCGGCAACGGCCACCATGGTGGGGCTGAGCGTCAGGCCCGGGAAGTGATGCAGCAGCCGTGAATAGGCCTGACTGTGCACGCGGCCCATCCACCCGAAGCCGGCCACCGCGACCCCGATGGGCCGGCGTCCGGACGACTCGGCGGAGCCGGTCACGGGGCGACCGGTACAGCGGCGTTGAGAACGGCAGTGGTCTGCACGGCGGAGCTCCTTCTATGGAATCGAGCAGTTTGATGGACCGGTCCAACAACGTCGATACTCGCGACCGAGCTCCCGCTTGTCAAGACTTCCGGCGTGAGTAGCGACTGTCGGGCCCATCGGCCACCCGGCGGCTAGGATGTACCGGTCCAACAACACAAGAATTACCCCGCGCGAAAGGATGCCATGGAGGGACCGGCCGCTCGTCCAGCCACCATCCGCACGGTCGCGGAGCGGGCCGGCGTGTCCAAATCCTTGGTATCACTGGTTCTTCGGGGCTCCCCCAAGGTCAGCGAGGAACGGCGGCGGGCTGTCGAGAACGCCATCAGCGAACTGGGATACCGGCCCAACGTCATCGCCCGGCAACTCACCGAGCGACGCACGAACACGATCGGCGTTCTGTTGAACGACCTGCGCAACCCGTGGTTCGTCGACTGCCTCGAGGGTCTGACATCGGTGCTGCGCGACGACGGCCTGCGCACCGTGCTGGCCGACGGCCGACGCGACCGCGGCACCAGTGACGACCTGCTCCGCGGATTCGTCGACATGCAGGTGGACGGTCTGGTCCTCGTGGGGAGCATGGCGGCGTCACCGGTGTTCACCGAGGTGGCGTCCCGGGTCCCGACGGTGGCCGCGGCCAGCCGGGACATCACCCTTCCGGACGTCGACGTGGTCGCCAATGACGACGAGGCCGGCACCCGCCTCGCGGTGGAACACCTGATCCATCTCGGGCACCGGGACATCGCCCACCTCGGCGGCTCGATCGGTGCGGTCGCGCTGCTGCGCAGGCAGAGCTACCTGCGGACCATGCACGACCACGAACTCGGGGATCGCGCCCTGGTGGAGACCTGCGACCTGACCGAGGAGGGTGGCTACCGCGCCGCCATCCGACTGTTGAGCGGTGTGAAACGACCGACCGCCGTCTTCGCCGTCAACGACATCGCCGGCATCGGGGCGATGTCCGCCGCCCAGCAACTCGGCCTGCGCATCCCCGACGACCTGTCCGTCGTCGGCTACGACAACACCTCGTTGGCGCAGATCCGGCACGTCTGGCTGACGAGCGTGGACAACGCCAGCATCGAGGTCGGCCGACAGGCCGCGGAGGCGCTGCTCCGCAGGATCGTCGATCCGACCACACCTGCCACCCTCCAGCTGATCGAGCCCGGCCTGCGGGTACGGGGATCCACCGCGCCTCCCCCGGGCGTCGGCTGAACCCCTGCCTCCCCGCGAGCGGCGTTTCGCCCGGCCGGCGCCAGGTAGCGGTTCGCTCAACGCGACCACACCGACCCGGCGCACCCGCCCTTGCCGCATCCCGGCGCACCCGCGACCACACCAACCCGGCGCACCGCACCGACCGGCACCGGTCCCAATCCGGGCATCGGCGGTCCAAGCGCTCAAGAAGATTGACAGCCACCCCGCGGCGAGCCCGACTGGCCAGGACCGTCGCCACCGGGTAACAACAACGCCATGGCCGCCCGTCAGAAGAAGAACGCCCAGCAGACCGCCGCCGGATCGGCCGCGGAACTGGTGGGCGCGATCTCCGTCGGGCTCACCGGCGGCGGCGCGGACGGCACCGCCGGATCCGCGACCAGGCAGGCCGAGATCGAGACGAAGCTCGAGATCGGGCCGGATGTGCCACTGCCGGCACTCGCCGGTCGGCGCCGCCTGACGACCGTCGGCATCATCAGCGCCACCGAACCGCGCACATTTCACCTCGACGCCACGTACTACGACACGGTGTGCCTGGATCTGCTGCGGTCGAAACTGACCCTGCGCCGGCGCACCGGCGGTCCGGACGCCGGCTGGCACCTCAAGCTTCCGGCCCCCATCGATACCGGACAGGACGCCAGGACGGAGGTCCAGCTGCCGCTGGCGGCGGGCGAGCCGGGTGACGTACCGGCGGAGCTGGCGACGATCGTGCGGGGTACCGCCCGCGGTCGCGACCTGATTCCGGTGGCCCGGGTCGAGAACGACCGCACGGTGCGGCATCTGCTCGACGACGACGGCAAGACCCTGGTCGAAGTGGCCGACGACCACGTCACCGCGACCCGCCTGATCGACGGCCCGGCAGAGCCTACTGCCTGGCGCGAACTGGAAGCCGAGATCATCGAGGGCACCCGCGAGCAGCTCGCCGCCACCGTGGACGTGTTGATATCGGCCGGCGCGGGTCGCGCGTCGTCGCCGTCGAAGTTGGCACGAGCGGTGGGATACGTCCCGGCCGCTTCCCGGCGGAGCAAGACGGCGGGCGCGGTCGTGATCGGCTCGCTGGGCCGTCAGCTCGATCAGTTGGTCACCGCCGACCGCGGTCTGCGGGACGGCACGTCACGCGCGCCGGACGCGCTGCATGACGCACGATCCGCGGCCCGCCGGATTCGCGCCATCCTCACGGTCTACGCGCCGCTGCTCGAGGGGGAATCCATCCCTGCCCTGCGGACGGCGTTGCGCTCGTTCGGGTCGGTGCTGAGCACCGCGCGGGACATCGACGTCGCCCGCCGCCGGCTCATCGCCCAGCTGATCGAGGAACCCGAGGACTACGCGGCCGCTGCGCGGGTCCGGCTGGCCGACGCGTGCGACCGGAGGCTGACGGCCGCCGCCACCGAGGTGAAGATCTACATCGACACCCCCGAGTACCTGCAGATGCTGCGCGATCTCGACGGCGTGGCGATGGACCCGCCGCTGTCCCGCCGGGGTGGTCGGCAGGCGTCCACCGAACTCCCGGCGCTGATCGGAGCCGCCTGGCTCGGCCTGCGCGAGCAGGCCGACGGTGCACTGAGCGACCCGGACAACGTCACGGCCATCCACGACGTGCGCAAGTCCGCGAAGACCCTCCGGTACGCCACCGAGGCCGCGATCGAGGCGCTCGGTTCGGACGCGGTGGTGTTCGCGTCGGCCCTGGAGGAGATCCAGGAGACGCTCGGCGAATTCCAGGACGCCCGGTTCGCGACCGCCTTGCTCGCGTCGCTGGCTCTCGAGGACGAGACGGACGGTGTGGCGGGCTTCATCTTCGGCCGGCTGCATGCGTTCGAACAGGCGATGGCGCACGGTGCCTTCGACGAGTTCTCCGATGTCTGGGATCGCATCGAGGACGGCGATCTGGTGGCGTCGCTGGAGCGGTGACCGCACCGACCCACGACGAACAGGTGGAACCGCACCGGCTGAGCTCTGCGGCCCGGCCGGTGCGGTGGTCATGGAGCCCGATGACGGCACGCTCCCGGCGCCCCCGAGCAGTCGCCGGCGCGTGTGTCGATCGGGTGGGTGTTTCCCATGGGGGAACAGGGCAGCGAATAAATTCTTCGACAGCTCCGCGGCAATCGTTCGGCGGCGGGGCTGTTCCCTGCAGGCTGGGTGCTCAGCAACCTCAGCCAACTCCGTGGCCGCCGAGGTGTCAAGCATGCCGCCGATGGGCCATCCGGGGACGGGTCGAGCGACGATGCCCTGCAGGCCGCACAATGGCGTCCGCGCCCGGCGCCGAATGATGGGAGGCCACATGCGAATCGCACTCATCGCCACCTGCCTCGGTGACGCGCTCTTCCCCGACGTCCCGAAAGCGACGGTCGCACTGCTGGAGCGGCTCGGCCATGAGGTCGTCTTTCCGCCGGCGCAGGTCTGCTGCGGCCAGATGCACGTCAACACCGGCTATCTGAACGAGGCCGTCGGTGTCGTCCGGCACCACGTCGACGCCTTCTCGGATGTCGACTTCGACGTCGCGGTGGCCCCATCGGGCTCGTGCGTCGGGTCGATCCGCCACCAGCAGGCGATGGTCGCCCGACGGGTCGGCGACACCGCCCTCGCCGACCGGGCGACGGCGCTGTCGGACCGCACGTACGAGCTCTCGGAATTGCTCGTCGACGTGCTGGGGTTGACCGATGTCGGTGCCCATTACCCCCACCGGGTCACCTACCACCCGACCTGCCACTCGCTGCGGATGCTGCGGGTCGGTGACAAACCGCTGTCGCTGCTGCGTGCGGTCGACGGCATCGATCTGGTCGAGCTGCCACAGGCCGACACCTGTTGCGGCTTCGGCGGCACCTTTGCGCTCAAGAACAGCGGGACGTCGTCGGCCATGCTCGCCGACAAGATCACCAACGTGCTCTCCACCGGCGCGGAGGTGTGCTCGGCCGGTGACTCGTCATGCCTGATGCACATCAACGGCGGGCTCACCCGGGCCGACAGCCCCGCCCGCACAGTGCACCTCGCCACCATCCTGGCGTCGACCAAGGAGAACCCGGCATGACGACCTTCCTCGGCGTGCCCCGGCGGGGCCACGGTCCCGCTGAATCACCACTTCGCGGGACCGAGTCGTTCCCCAAGGCCGCCCGTCGGGAGCTGGCCAACGATCAACTGCGCCGCAACCTGGCCCACGCCACGTCCACCATCCGCGCCAAGCGGGCACTGGTGGTCAACGAGATGCCGGACTGGGAAGCGTTGCGGGACGCCGGATCCGCGATCAAGGCTGACGTGATGGCCCGGATGCCGGAGTTGCTCGAACAGCTCGAGGCGAACGTGACGGCACGGGGCGGGGTGGTGCACTGGGCCGCCGACGCGGAGGAGGCCAACCGCATCGTCACCGAACTCGTGCAGGCCACCGGTGCCACCGAGATCGTCAAGGTCAAGTCGATGGCGACGCAGGAGATCGGGCTCAACGAGTACCTGGAGGAGCGCGGCATCGCCGCGGTGGAGACTGACCTCGCCGAGTTGATCGTCCAGCTCGGTCACGACAAGCCCTCGCACATCCTGGTTCCGGCGATCCACAAGAACCGCACCCAGGTCCGTGACATCTTTCTCGCCGAGATGGACGATGTGCCCAGGGATCTCACCGACGACCCGCGTCGGCTCGCGATGGCGGCGCGCGAGCATCTGCGGCGGAAGTTCCTCACCGCCCGGGTTGCGGTGTCCGGCGCCAACTTCGGGATCGCCGACACCGGAACACTCTGCGTCCTGGAGTCCGAGGGTAACGGCCGGATGTGCCTGACCCTGCCGCAGACGCTGATCACCGTCATGGGTATCGAGAAACTGCTGCCCACCTTCACCGACCTCGAGGTGTTCCTGCAGCTGCTGCCGAGATCGTCGACCGGCGAGCGGATGAACCCCTACACGTCGCTGTGGACGGGCGTGCACCCCGGTGACGGCCCGCAGGAGTTCCACCTCGTCCTGCTCGACAACGGCCGCACGAAGGCGCTCGCCGACGAGGTGGGACGGGCTGCGCTGCACTGCATCCGGTGTTCGGCGTGCCTGAACGTCTGCCCGGTGTACGAGCGCACCGGCGGACACGCCTACGGGTCGGTCTACCCCGGCCCGATCGGCGCCATCCTCACCCCGCAGCTGACCGGCATGGAAGGGCACGGCGACCCCAATTCGTCGCTGCCGTACGCGTCCTCGTTGTGTGGGGCCTGCTACGACGTCTGCCCGGTGAAGATCGACATCCCCAGCCTGCTGGTGGAGCTCCGCGGCAGGGCCGTGGACAACGACCGCGACCGGACCATCCCCGGCGGGTGGGACGCGGCCATGAAGGCGGCCGCCTGGGTGATGAGCGACGAGAAGCGTTTTGCCGCAGCCGAAAAGGGCCTGGCACTGGGCCGGGTGCTCGGCGGCCGCAAGAAGCGGATCCGGCATCTGCCGCCGCCGCTGTCCGCCTGGACCACCAGCCGGGACCTCCCGGCGCCGCCGGCGCAGACCTTCCGCGACTGGTGGAAGAACGACCACACCGACCCTGCCGCACCGACCACACCGACGGCGGATCAGACATGAGCGGCCGTGACGTCGTGCTGGGCCGCATCCGGGCCGCGCTCGCCGACGACGCGGAACCTCCCCCGCCGGTTCCCCGCGAGTACCTCCGCAGCGGTACCCGTGCGGCCGGTAGCGAGCAGGCACTGGAGCTGCTGACCGACCGGTTGGTCGATTACAAGGCGCTGGTCGACCGGGTCGACCCCGCGGGGCTCCCCGATGCCGTCGACACCGCCCTGCGGGGTATGGACGCGATCGTCATCGGCCCAGGGCTGGACCCGCGGATCGCCGACGCCTGCGGACGCAGCGGGCGCCGCGTGATCACCGATTCCGAGCCGGACACCCTGACGCCGCAGGAACTGGACGCTGTCGACGCGGTTGTCACCACCGCGCGGGTGGCCATCGCGATGAGCGGGACGATCATCCTCGACGGCGGTCCCGGGCAGGGTCGTAGGGCGATCACCCTGGTGCCGGACCGGCACATCATCGTGCTGACCGCCGACCAGGTCGTCGAAACCGTCGCAGAGGCCATCGGCATCCTGGAGCCGACGGCCCCGTTGACGATGATCGCCGGCCCGTCTGCCACCAGCGACATCGAGCTGGAGCGGGTCGAGGGTGTGCACGGGCCGCGCACATTGCACGTCATCATCGTTCGGTGAGTGGATCGGTTCGGTGAGGACATCGGTTCGGTGAGGACATCGGTTCGGTGAGGACATCGGGAAGAGCTCCGCGCGGGGTGTGAGCGCTTTCCCGGTGGGTACGGTGCAGGCGTGACTCTCCCGAAAAATGCCGACCTGGAGCAGCGCTCCTTCCCCCGCCTGGCCCGTTCCGGCGCCGCCCACTCCTCCGCCTCGGTGGTCGGATTGGGCTGCTGGCAGCTCGGAGCGGATTGGGGAGAAGTGACCGAGAACGACGCCCTCGCGGTCCTGCAGGGCGCCGCGGATGCCGGTGTCCGTTTCTTCGATACCGCCGACGTCTACGGCGACGGGCGTAGCGAGCAGCTGATCGGCCGGTTCCTCAACGCCATCGGCTCGGACGCCGACGACATCATGGTGGCCACCAAGATCGGCCGTCGGGCGGACCCGTTCGCGCCCGAGACGTTCACCGAGCAGAACCTGCGCGGCTGGGTCGACCGTTCGCGCCGCAACCTCGGCGTCGACACCCTCGATTTGGTGCAGTTGCACTGCCCGCCCACCGCGACCTACTCCGACGACGCCGTCTTCGACGTCCTCGACGCCCTGCACAGTGAGGGAGCCCTTGCCGGGTACGGGGTCTCGGTCGAGACCTGTGCCGAGGCGCTCACCGCGATCGCCCGGCCCGGCGTTGTCAGTGTGCAGATCATCCTCAACGCGTTCCGCCTCAAGCCGCTCGACGAGGTGTTGCCGGCCGCCGCCGAGGCCGGTGTCGGGATCATCGCCCGGGTGCCGCTCGCCAGCGGGCTGCTGTCCGGCAAGTATTCGTCCAGCACGACGTTCGCCGCCGACGATCACCGCAACTACAACCGGTCCGGGTCCGCGTTCGACGTCGGCGAGACCTTCTCCGGCGTTGACTTCGAGACCGGCCTGGCGGCGGTCGCCGAGCTGACCGCGACGCTGCCCGACGGCGTCCCGCTCCCGCAGGCGGCCGTCCGGTGGATCATCGAGCAGCCGGGGGTCACCACCGTCATCCCCGGTGCCCGCAACCCCTCGCAGGCGCGCTCCAACGCCGACGCGGGCCGGTCGGAGCTACCGCAGGGCTTCGCCGACGCGGTCCGCACCGTCTACGACCAGCGGTTGCGCGCGGACATCCACCCTCGCTGGTAGCAGGTGGCTGGCGACCACCGCGATCAGCAGCAGGCTCATCGCCAGCAACTGCGCGGCGATCAACTGAGCAATGGAGCCGTGCATCATCAGCAGCAGGGAGGTTTGCAGGACCGCGCCCGCCAGAATCACCCAACACTCGCGGAGCCGATGGGCGGCCAGGTGGTGGCTCGCGATCAGGTTGGCCACCGCGAACAGGGTGGTCGCCAGCGCGTACACCGCAAGCGGGACGCTGAGACCGGCGTACTCCGGACCCAGCACCATACCGAGCACCGGGCCGCCGACGAACAGCGCTCCGAGCGTGCAGGCGGCGCCCAGACCGACGACGGCCAGCACTCCCCCGGCCAGGATCCGTTGTCCGCTCTCGCCTTTCGCATGCCGCGAGGCCACCACCGGGAACACCACCGTCGCCACCGACCACGACAGGAAGAAGACCGCACGCCCGACGAGCGCCACGGCGGAGTAGAGGCCCGCCTCGGTCGGAGCCAGGAAGATCTTGGAGATCAGCACGTCGCCGTTGTTGATGATGATTTGACCGGTCAGCAGGACCGAGACGAACAGGGCGTACTTCCGGACGCCGGTGGTGTCCGCGATCCCGTCCGATGAACCCTTCGCGCTGTTACGGCTCAGCACCGTGACCGATCCCCAGGCCACCAGCAGCGAGAGGGACACCGCAGCGGTGGCGCCGTTGACGCCGAATCCCACTGCCACCAGGGCGGTTCCGAGGCCCAGACGGACGGCCATCTCGACCATGTAGGTCACAGCGAGCGGGCGGAACCTGAAGCGTCCCTGCATCACCCCGCGACCGACCGCACAGCGGAAGTAGAACGGCATGCCGCACGCCAGGATGACGAACGGCAGCGCGGAGCCGGTGCGGAACAGGTTGCTCCACAGCGGTGCACCGCCGGCCATGACGACGGCGATACCCAGGCCCGCGATGAGCGCCCACCGGCGGAACGTCCGCGCCAGTCGTTCCGCGTCGTCGTACCGGCCGGCCGCATCCCGAGTCCCGATGAACCGGGCGGAAACCAGCACCAGACACACGGATATGGACGTGAAGGTCAGCATCAGCGTGACCATCAGGTTCGCGTCCGAGAATTCGGCCGGCGTCAGCCACCGGCCGAGCAGCAGGTTCAGCAGATAGTTGCCGGCGTTGGTCACCAGGATGGCAAGCACCAGCAGGCTGCCGCCCGCGACCAGCTGGCGTGATCCAGACCCGGGTCCGTCCGACCGGACGTGCGCCTGCACATCCTCCGGGCCGGTGTCCACGGCCGTCATCGCCGCGCCGCAACTCGATTGGATGTGCGACCCAGAACCCGGCGAATGTGCACGAGGTGCCAGTGCACCACCTCCGACAGCGGTATCCCCGCGGCGGCGGCGAAGTTCTGCCGGCCCAGCTCCACCTGCAGCCCCGGATCATCCAGCAGCTTCGCGAGCGCATCGGCCAGGCTGGCCGGGTCACCCGGCTCGAAGTAGATCCCGCGGAATCCCTCTTCCTCGATGATGTCCACCAGGTCACCGATCCGAGGCAGGACGGCGGCCCGCCCGTACTCGCCGGCTTGGTGCAACACACCGGAGCTGCCCGTCGTCGAGGTGTAGGGGAAGGCGACGACCGTCGACGACCTGAACAGCGGTGCCACCCCGGCCTCTTCGACGTAGCCGGTCAGCACAAGGCCGGGCAGGCCGCGATGCTGCTCTGCGACACCGGCCATGTAACCGACGGAGTTGGGACTGTCGCTACCGGCCAGCACCAATTCGAGATCGGAGTATCCGCGATCGATCAGCTGCCGGTAGGCGGTGATCAGCATGTCGACGGTTTTGTACGTCCCCCATTTGCCGAACGCCATGATCCGTCGCGGCCCTGGGGGCACGGCGAACGAGGGCACCGCCACCTCCTCGAAGCTGCCGTGCGGGGCGAGGACCGCGTTGGTGACGCCGTAGCTCTGCTCGAGGTACTCGACGTACCGCGGGATGGTCACGGCGACCAGGTCCGCCGTCAGCAGCACCCGGGTCAGCACCCGGCCGGCCATGGTCATCAGTCGTGCGGTCATCGCGGAGCCGGCAAAGCCGGCGTCCTGCATGTCCACGTTGTCGGCGAGATTGTGCAGGATCACCACCGACGGCACCCGCATCATCTTGAGCAGCAGCGGAAGCAGCAGGCCGAGGGCTCCGGCCACCCGCCGGTCCCCGAAGGTGGCGAACTGGAGGTTCAGGAGCACGGCATCGGGCCGTGCACTCCGGACGGCCCGGCCGATCCGCAGCAGGTTACCGATGCTGTTGAACTTCCAGCACGGGACGACGCGGACCTTGGCCATGGGCGCCGGGGGTCCGGCCTCGGTCTGGTCGGCCAGCAGGATGACCTCCTGCACCTCCGGCTCGTTGGCCAGGTGCCTGACGAGGTGGAATCCGAATTCGTTGAGGCTGTTGCGGCCCGGCGGGAAGGCCGTGACCACTGCCACCCGCAATGGTGTTTCGCCGGTGCCAATTGCTGCTTGGGCATAGCGCGCTGTCATCTTCGTGACCACTTTCGGGAGTGTGGGAGTCTTTGCGGTCATATCGCCTCGATCAGCCGGCGCGACCACTGCCTTTGACATGTTCCGACGCTGACAAACAGTGACGAGACCGACTCGACAGAGTGGTGATCCGTCGAATTCCGGTCCCATGGAGGAGCTGCTCTTGCTCTCGGTACCTGCCCACTGCAATCACCCGGCGGACGGTGACACGATTTCCGGACGCATCGATACTTGGACGATTGACGATGTCAGGGAAGGGATAACGGCCGCGTGTCATACTGCAAAGTGTCGGCGCGGCGCCTCAAGTTCCGTGTGGTGCACCATCAAGCTTTGGTCAAGCCGAGGGGTGAAACGGCTCCGACAGCAACGTGGTCCGGGTGACGCCATGGAACCGACCGGCGGGGGATCTTGACCCGATCTTGAGCCTGGTCAGAGCGGATCTTGGCACCTGCCGAGTTGACTGCGGTCACGAACCGTCCGGCGGGTACGCGCCTCGCCGGTGGACATGCATGACGGGGGACAGTTTGGCGAGCGGGCTCGGTGCGTGCGTTGCCCGCCGGCGCCACCTGCCGCGTCGGACGATCATCGAGCGGGAGGGTTGGGTTTGCCGTGACTGGCCTGACTGAAGCCGTCGTGGCGTCGACACCCTGTCCACCCCAGGCGGTTTCGCGGTGATCAGCATGGTGCGCGGTCGGACATCGCCGGCGCGCAACGGCGAACCCGGCGACGCCACCTCGGCGGCCGAACCAGCGCCGACCCGGCCCGCAGGGGGCGCGGGCCTTTCCGCCAGAACGATCGCGCTCGTGGTCGGGGCCGTGTTCTATATCGGGTCACTGATCATCTTCCGACACGTTCTCACGGCGATCCCGTCTGTCCTGCGCGGTGACGCCGTGATCGCCGGCGACGAACTCGTGCCGTTCTTCAACCCGCACAGCCAGCTGCTCGACCAAGCGGAAGGCCAATTCAACGAGCTGGTCAACGGCTACGAATTTCGCGTCAGGTACGCATTCCTGACGACGTGGCTGCGGTACTACAAGGTGTTGCCGTTCGCGATTCTGCTCGTGATCCCGTCCCTTTTCTGGGCCGTGTACCTGACCGTCGCACGGTTCATGGACAAGGTCTTCACATCACTGTCAACGCAGGCGATCTATCTCGCCGTGGCTTTCCCCGTCACGCTGATCTACCTGATCATGACGTACTCGAAGGTCACGCACTTCTACACGCTCATCCTGGGCCTCGTGCTGATGACCATCTCGTCGTTGTGGATGCTGTATGCGCTGCTGTTCGCCGGTCGGAAGTGGAAGCGATACATGCTGCTGGCCAGCGTCGCGACCCTGCTCAATCCGGCCATTCACTACCTGATCCTGTTCAGCCTGTTTTTCGGCATCACCATCGTCACGCTGCTGGTCGGCGAGATCGGCAGGTGGATCCGCAGAGGCGGCCCGGCCCGGCTCCGACTGCTGCCCGGGCGGGTCCGGCGCCTGGTCGTCGAGTCGGGACGCCTGCGCAGGGCACGCGGTGCCGTCGGTCAGGCGGCCGGCACGGTCGTCGGCAGGTGCTTCCTCGCCGGTGTGCTGTACGTGCTGGTGACGCTCATCCCCTACGCGCTGTTCGTCAAGTACGTGGCACTGGCGGGCGTGACGAACCTCAGCGACACCGTCCCCGGTGACTTCTATTTCATCCAGGACGCCTCGGTGTCCTGGCTGCATCTCATCTCATGGGATCTCGCCGGCATCACCGACAAGATCCTGTTCGGCGACTACCTGGCGAAGGTACCCAGGTATCCCGGTGCCGTGTACACCGTGCTGATCTTCATCCCGCTGCTCGTCCCGCCCATCCGCCGGCGGCTGTTCCCGACCCGGCCGCACCGGCAACTCCTCGGTGTGATGTACGTGGCGATCGCCTTCGCACTCTGGGCGACGATCGGCTACGCCCAGCCGCTGTGGTTTCCCACCTTCCACCGCACCCTTGCCAACCTGGCCATCGCCGCCAACGCCAGCCACTCGTCGATCGGCAACCTCGTCGTCACGGCGGCGGGCACCGTGGTCCAGGTATTGCGATTCCCGCACCGGTTCCAGCTCATCCTGTTCATGCTCGCGCCGATGGTGATGTCGCTGACCCTGGCCTACTTCATCGACACCGTCGGTGGCCGGTGGGCGCGAACAGCGGCCCGTCCATCGAAAGGGAAAATCCGGTCCGGGGCAGACGCCGCCCCTGCGTCCCCGCCGCAGCCGCGGAATCCGGCACGGGCGACGGCGCGCAGTGGACTCCTCCTGCGACTGCTCGCCACCGCCTGCGTTGCGGCAGTGTTCTTCACGCCGTTCTGGTCGAGCAATCCGTACAGAACTGTTTTCGCGTCCGGAGACATGGCGGGCTTTCTCGCGCCCTTCCCGCTCGGCGACCTGAAAGAACTCAAGCAGGCGCTGAACAAATTGCCTGAGGGCAAAACCGTTGTCCTGCCGCCGACCGAGACCGCAAAACTCGTCGGCGACGAGAACGGTGTCGACCACAAGTTCATCGACAAATTCTTCATCTACTACCTCGACAAGCCGAGCTACTACTACGGTCTCACCGGCGACGTGAAGAACAAGTTCGAGTTCTTCCTCATCCTCCGCGGGCTCTACTACCAACAGGACTGGTGGATCAACGAGGCACGCGACATCAGCGTGCGGTACATCGTCGTCAACCGGAAGATCCACAACAACGGCGGTGTCGGCGCGGAATACCTGCCGAACGTCGAAAGCTACGTCGAGCCGGGGCTCAAGCGGCTCGAGGACGACATCGCACTTCGCTTCGAGAACGACAGCTACGCCCTCTACGAGATCACCGACCAACCGAAGCCCAACCGGCCGACGCTGCTGGTCGACTCGAGTTGGCAGAGCTATCTCAACCTGGTTTTCCACCGCCGGAATCTGAGTCGCTGCTACAAGTTCGAATACACGCCGTATTATGACGCCGCGAAAGCTGAACCCGGCGCGCCGATCCAGTTGCTCACCGACGACCCGCACACCTCGGCCATCGACCTGTACCTGCTGGATCATCCGACGGCGATCTCCCCGCCCGACACGCGGATGTTCGCCTTCAACCCGAACATCGTGGCGTCCAGCTATTACCTGTCGCCGATGTTCCGGTCCTTCCTGCTCTTCTCGAACACCAAGTGGAACCGCACCAACATGATCACGCCCGGGGTCTTCGGGACGCTGCGCGGCTCCTTCATCGGCGTGCCGCGCGCGACGCAGTTCAACCTGCCCGTCAAGGTGAAGACCGCCGGCCGGTACCGCCTGCTGATGCGCACCGCGGACACCGCGAACACGGTCCACGTCACCTCACCAACGCTTTCCTACGACAAGACGTTCGAGCTGCGTTCGCCCGCCTCGAACGTGCAGTTCTTCAACACCGCCGAGGTGTACAACGCGGACCGCAAACCCGTAGACACGGCAGCGATGTCGGTGCCGCAGCTCGAAGCGGCAATTCCGGACACGCTGGTCCCGGTCAACTTCGGATACTCCTACCAGGACCTGGGCGTCATCGACGCGCCCGCCGGAGCCCATACGTTCTCCGTCGACAAGACCGACGACAACCCCATGCTCGTCGAGGGAATGATGCTGATTCCCGAGGACACCTACGACACGCTGGCACTGCCGTCGAACGTCACCCCGATCACCGACCCCGACACGCTGGGCTGCTCGGAACACACCGAGACGGCCGGGACCACCGACGGGTACGTCGATCCCGCCGCCAACCCGGAGCACGCGAACCTGACCCAGGACGAGTTGCTCAACCTCGCCGCCGCGGACGTCTCGGACCTGACACCCGGCCCTGGTGGTGTCGTCGGCCCGACCTGGCTCGGCCTGGCAGCCACCGGCCTGCTGCTGTTCCTCAGCGGCCTGCTGGTGCGCTGGCGCGCGCGACGCGCGACCGATGACGACGACCCGGGCGACCTCGATCTGACCAAGGGTCCAGCCCAAGACGACCGAACCGACGACGCCCCACAGAACCCACCCATGGAAGCAGGACGATGACCACCACCCCGCGCAGGATCGTGTTCCTCGGGACTCACGGGCAGTACAACATCGGCGACGAGTTGCTGCTCGAAACGTTTCTCACGCAGCTCGGCGCCGAGCACCATTACGTCGTCAACAGTTACGACCCGGCGTTCACCCGGGATCAACTGGCCGGCCGGTTCGACGTCGAGGTGATCGACACGACCAGGGACCGGCTGCGACTGGGGCGCGAACTGCTGCGCTGCGAGGCGCTCTGCTTCGGCGGGGGCAGCATCATCAAGGAGCTGTACGCATCGACCGGCCGCCACCGCTACGCGACCCTGGTGATGATCCTGGCCATCGTCACCTTCACCCACTGGATCGCACGGAAGCCGATCGCGATGTTCAACGTCGGTGTCGGCCCACTCCGCAGCAGCGGTGGCAATCGGCTGGCCAAGCTGATCCTGTCGCAGGTCGACGAACTGACCGTGCGAGACGAGAAGTCGCACGCCACCTGCCGCGCCCTCGGGCTCGATCCGTTGCTGGCGACCGACGCCGTCTTCTCGAGCGACCGTGGCTGGCTGCTCGGCGAGGCCGATCCTGCGGAGCGGCCGTCGGGGGGCACCGTCACCGGGCCGCTGCGCGTGGCGCTGAACCTGAACTACGACATCGAGAACCCCGACAACTGGGAGCTCTTTCTCGAGCGCCTCGCGGCCGGACTCACCCAGGTCCATGCGACCCGTCCCATCGAGCTGCACGCGCTGCCGATGCAGGTCGGCTTCAAAACGCACGACGACGGCGAGATCCTCGAGTCCTTCGCCGCCAAGGTGCCGTCGATCCCGTTGCACCGCCACGCATTGCGAACGCATGTCGACGCCGCCCGGCTGATCGAGAGCTGCGACCTGGTGGTCAGCGAGCGTCTCCATGCGATCGTGATGGCCTCGATCCTGGGAGTGCCGTCCTACGTCCTGGCGTACGACGTCAAGGTGCGTGAGCTCGCCGGGATGCTCGGCCTGTCCCGCTGGAGCACAGACATCAACGAGCCATTTACGGCGGCGGCGTTCGCCGATCGGCTCGGTGAGCTGATCGAGCAGCGCCAGGAGATCGCCGCGCAGGTACGCGACCGCAGTGCCGAACTCGGCGAGGAGGCGCGGCGCAACTTCGGCGCCGCCCGCGAGTGGGTCAGCGGATCCAGGGCGGCCGCGACCGTCTGACCGCGGCCTGGAGCTGGTATCGGACGGTGATCCATCAACCGCACGCAGATCACGCTGGGCCGGAGCGGGCAGGGCCGGATCAACTGGGAGCAGATCAACTCGGGGCAGATCCACTGCAGGCAGAAAATCTGGGACGCCGCGCATCTCCCGGCGCATGGTCGAGGTGTGCCCAGTCGGGCACTTCGACCAGAGGGGAGCGCCATGCGCACCAGCGAGCTGCGGGCAGAAGCACCGCAGGGCGGACCGTTCGACGACCAGCTGGCCACCAGGCTGTTGCACCAGCGGATCGTCGTGCTCGGCCAGGAGGTCGACGACCCGGTGGCGAACCGGATCTGCGCCCAACTGCTGCTGCTGTCCGCCGAGGACCAGCGACGTGACATCAGTCTGTACATCAACTCTCCCGGCGGATCGGTGTCCGCCGGGCTTGCCATCTACGACACGATGCGACTGATTCCCAACGATGTCAGCACGCTCGCGATGGGGATCGCGGCGAGCATGGGACAGTTTCTGCTGTCCGCGGGCACCAAGGGCAAACGGTTCGCGCTGCCGAACGCGCGAATCCTCATGCACCAGGGGTCGGCCGGCATCCGCGGCACCGCTGTCGACATCGAGATCCAGGCCGAGAACCTGGAATACACCAAAGCTCTCATGACGCGACTGATTGCCGAGCACACCGGCCAGAGCCTCGAAACGATCGCCCGTGACGCCGACCGGGACAGGTGGTTCACCGCGCCCCAGGCACTGGACTACGGGTTCATCGACGGCGTGCTGGAGTCGGTGGCGGACGTCCGCCCGGCCGGCGACCGGCAGCGGATCGGGTTGGGCTGACCGATGGGCCATTACACCGTGCCGACCGTGGTCGAGAAGACTCCCTCCGGCGAACGGGTGGTCGACGTCTACAGCCGCCTGCTGTCCGACCGGATCATCTATCTGGGCACCGAGATCGACGACGACGTCGCCAATGTCATCGTCGCCCAATTGCTCTTCCTGGAATCCGACGACGCGGATCGCGAGATCGGGCTGTACATCAACTCCCCGGGCGGCTCCATGTCGGCGATGACCGCGATCTACGACACCATGCAGTTCGTCAGGGCGCCGGTGGCCACCACCTGTGTCGGACAGGCAGCGTCGGCCGCGGCGGTGATCCTGGCGGCCGGCGCTGCCGGACGCCGCGGGCTGCTCCCGCACACGAGGGTGCTGCTGCATCAGCCCTCGACCGGCGGCCAGGGCACCATCTCGGATCTCTCCCTGCAGGCCAAAGAGATCCTCAGGGTCCGGGCGGAGATGGAGGAGGTGTTGAGCCTGCACACCGGCCAGGACGTGGCGACGCTCCGGGCCGACACCGACCGGGACAAGATCTTCACCGCGCAGCAGGCGATCGAGTACGGCCTGGCCGACCACATCATCAGCAACCGGGTTCCGGTCGTCGCGCGACCGACGAGGGCGATCGCCGGGTGATGGCGGACACCGACCAGACGACCGAATGGCGGATGGCCAACGGGCCCGGCGGGCAGCACTGTCCATGGCATGAACCAGCTCGATCATCTGATCGTGTTCCTGCCCGGCCCGGAGCTGATCGGCGATCTGTTCCCCGGCCCGGGCGGGCTGGAACTCGACCAGGGCCGCCGGCACGATGGTCAGGGCACCCGCAATCGGCGGGCGATCTTCGCGAACTGCTACCTGGAACTTCTCTGGGTCGATGACGTCGCAGCCGCCCGGAGAAGCGGTCTGCGGTTCGAGCAGCGGTGCACCGGGGGCGGTTGCCCTTTCGGTGTGGTGTACCGGGGTGAGCAGCCGACCCGGAACGGCTTCACGAAATACACGGTGCCCGGAGGTCCGGTGCTGCAGGTGCTCGATGACCCTCAATTGCCGTTCCTGGCGGTCGATGTCGCCGATGAGCTCTCCCCCGGGCGAACACATCGTCAGATCCAGCCCGAGGCCACCACACGCCTGGCCGGCGCGGTGATCAGCTGCTCCACCACGCCCAGCCAGATCTCTGTTTCCATGGTCTCGTTCGTCGCGGGCCATCCACAGATCACGCTCGAACTGACGGGCCGAGCACCTCTGGCGCTCCGCCAGACCGCCACCGCCGGCCCACGATGGGATTGGGTCTGAGCGGCACACGAGCCGACCCACCTTGGGTGCACGCCTGGCCGGAGTCCCGGAGAGAGGCCAGCCAGGCGTGCGGCAGCTCCACCTTGGGGGGTGAGGTAGAGCCGCCTTCGTAGTCTGGATGGGAACGCAGGCCGGGGCGATCCCCCGTTCGGGTCAGCCTCGCTACGAAGACTCTTCGCCCACCCTCGGCCGCCTGCTCGACGGTGTTACTGGACCGGCCCGGTCGGCGGCACATCGGCATCCGTCTCGACATTCCGAACCAGGCAGCGCGCAATGCCCTCCGTCCTCAACGAGGACGGTCCAGCAGCAGACGAACCCATGCGTCCCGTAGCCATGCTGCGAACTGCGCGGAATCCCAGCCGCGTTCGCGCACCAGCAGGTCCCAGTACTCGGCGGAGTTCATCGTCCAGATCACGTCGGCGACCTGCTGATCCGACAGGTCGGTACGGACCTCGCCGGTGCTCCGGAGATCGCCCGCAAGCAGCAGCATGTTCGCCGCACGGCGCTGGGAGATCTCGCTCCACAGTGCGGCGCAGTCCGCATCGGTGACGGCGGCGTCCCGGAGGGCGAGGAAGACCGGCGCCAGTCGCTGCTGGATCTCGGCGATCGCGGTGGCATACAGGGCCAGCTTCTCGGTGGCGCCGTCCGCGGAGCGGATGCGGCGGACGTAGTCGCGCTGTTCGGCCGGGACCGCCTGGTCGGTGCCGGAAATCGCCGTCTCGACCAACTCCCGCAGCACGGCCGGCTTCCGGCCCACCGTCGCATACACCGTATCGACGGAAACCTTTGCGCGGCTGGCGATCTCGGCCACAGTGGTCGCCGAATAGCCGCCGAGCACGAACAACTCCCTGGCAGCGGAAAGGATCGCAAGACGGGTCTCGGCGGCCTGACGCGTACGCCGGGGTGACCGGTAGGCGCGCCTCCCGGAAACCTCACTCTTGACGCCGTCATCCATCGGTCGTACCTTCACCTTATTCATCCGAAGCCGGTTCGGATCAATCTACAGGAGGCACCCGCCGTGGTCTATGCCTACATCCAGGACGTTCCGATCGGCGAGGATCTGTACCGCCGCATCATGGACAATCTCGGCCCAGAGCCGCTTGTGGGGCAGATCCTGCACCTGTGTGTGCGCCAACCGGACGGCAAGCTGCGGTACATCGACGTCTGGGAATCCGAGCGAGCCTGCGCCGACGCGTTCGAGGAACGGATCCATCCCGCGGTGGACCAGGCCTTCGGCGGCAACCGGCCGTCGACGGAGCCCACCGTCCACCGCCTGGATGTGCTGCACGCGGAGGGCGCGCTGCTCGAGCGCAGCTGGTCCTGACGAGTGTTAGTGCGACACAGGTAGTTTCGTGCGCCTCCAGGCCACGACAAGGGTGGCGTGAGGTCAGCCGGGTCGATCGTCCTGAGCGGGGGGCACTCCAGGATTGGAGCGCCTTTCGGGCATCCGGGTCGAAGGCCTCTACAACTTCGCAACACCGCGGTCGACGATGAGGGGGTATGACCGGGAGTCCCGAGCCAGCCGTGCTCCGGGACTCGGGCCTGGGGGAGGCAGTCATGACGCAGGAAAGCACCGTCCTCACATCGGTTCCCTTCGATCTGGACGAGGACTCCATACCTGACGCGGTGGCGGTGGACACCGACCGGGACGGCGTCATCGACGTCGTCGGCTTCGATCTGGACGAGGACTCCGTACCCGAAGCCATGGCGGCGGACACCGACCGCGACGGCGTCATCGACGTCGTCGGCTTCGATCTGGACGAGGACTCCGTACCCGACACGATCGTCACGGACACAGACGCCGACGGCGTGCTGGACACGGCGTCCGGGTTCGACCTCGATTCCGACCTTGCCGACACGGTTCCGGCGGATGACGATCCGGCGGCCGATGACACCGGGATCGACGCCGACTCGTACACCCCACCCGACGACATCACCGGCGACGACCTCGAGCAGGCTCAAGGCGACCTCGAACATTCGCAATTGATGAACGAGTACATGGTTTCTCGCGGCGTGATCTCGTGACCGAAGGTGTCGACAATGAGCACGACGATGCAGGGCGGCGACACCGTCCGAGCTGAAGCAATCCTCACCGGCCGCTCGCCAACGTTCGGCGAAGTCACTCGTGCCGCCCAGGCGCGCGAGGCGGCTCGGCACATCATCTACCTGGTCGGCTCTGAACGGGTGGGGGTGCTGCCAACGGATCAGGCCGTTCTCATGGTGACGCTGGCCGAAGACCTGGCGGCACAGAGCGAGAAGATGACACAACAAGCGGATCGTCTCGCCGCTCTGACGGCATTCGCCGCTCGTCTGTCGACGGCAATGGCGTCCGCGACGGGCTCGGCGGTCCGACTGGACGTACAACCGGCCGAGGAGGACATCGCCGTCTTCCTGTTGAAGCAGGCCCGTGCCCGGGCGGCAGTGGTAGACCGGACGCGCTACCGGCACGTTTGTCAGACCTGTGGAATGACCACCCTGTCCAACCCGAAGTACGAGAAGTTGGTGGCGCACAAGCGAAAGGTCGATGCCGCGACACGCGGAATCGGTGTTGCATTCCTGACGGGCGGATCGGCGTCGCCGGTGGTCATGGCCAACTCGTTGTTCGCTTTCCGGACTCAACGGCCCGATTACCATTGCCCGCGCTGCCAAGCGCTGGAAACCGACCAGTCGGTCGTGGTGTTCTGCCCGAATTGCAAGGCTCAGTACAGTAGGCCATTGCTGAAGCAGTGTGCGAAATGCCATTACGACTTTTTGGAGCTTGTTGATCTGAGTGACCTTTGGCGGCCACTCGATTCCGTCGCCGTGCCGGCGCCGGCAGGAAAGAAGCTCAACGAACTCCAACTCGATGATGAGCCGACCTTGCTCGCGTTCCTGCCGGACGGAGATCACATGCTGACGGCCAGCTTCGCCCGGTCGGTGCAGATGTGGGACATCGGCGAGGAGGGAGGTACGGCGCGGTGTGTCTGGACCGCCGCGGTCGGGGGTTTGGTGAAGGTGAGCAAACCCATCGTCGCGGTCAGCCCGGACGGCCGTTGGGTGGCGATCGCGAAGCCACAAACGCCAAGGGTCCGCCTCCTGCGTGCCGCGGACGGCGCCGAGGTCGGCGCGATCGAGTGGGCCCTCGGTGACGGGTCCACCCCGAGCGACCTCGCGTTCTGGCCCGACAGCAGCGCCTTGATCGTTGCGAACGCCTACATCGAGACCTGGAGCCTGGCCGGCCGTCGGATGTACAGGATGAAGCTCGGAGCAATGACCTTCCCGTCGCGCGTCGCATGCAGCCCTGACGGCCGCTACATCGCTGCGGCCGGCGGTTCGTGGTCGAACAACAAGCTGCTTCTCTGGCGTGCGGCGGACGGCACCCTTGTCAACAAGGGCCCCGTTCATGGCGCGATCGGCGACCTCGCATGGAGCCCGGACTCGGCAGCTCTGGCCTTGGCCGTCGACAACACGGCGGTTCTGCTCGCAATGCCATCCGGTGACCCACTCGCGCGGTATCCGCTCGACGCTGAAGTGACGGGTGTGGCCTCGAGTCCCGACGGGGCTTACCTTGCGGCCGCATCCAAGGACCACTCGGCCCGGGTCTTCGACCTGCGCCTGAGGACGGAGGTCGCCCGGATCAGTCGTCCCGGCGTCGTCACAGCGGTGGCCTTCGCGCCGGACGGTCGGCTTGCCGTCGGCGACGACGGAAATGCCGTCCAGTTCTGGTCCCCGCCGACGGCGGGAGAGAGATGAGCGGCGGTCACGTCGGCCATCTCGACGTGACGATGAAGCCGCCGGTCAGGCGGCCAGCAGGACCGGGCCGCCGGGCCGGGCCACGGGCGAGGACATCACGGCGGCCGAGCGTTGCAGGAAGTCGGCCAGGCTGAGACCGAGCGATCCGCAGGCCGCGGCAAGCATCTCGGAGGACGCCTCCTTCCGACCGCGTTCCAGCTCCGAGAGGTACTGCACGGACATCCCGGCGCGTTCGGCGACCTGGGCGAGTGTCTTCCGCTGACAATGCCTTTCCTGTTTCAGCACCGCGCCGGTCACCTCACGCCAGAGCGGTTCCCGCCGCGCCCGGTCGCCCGAACTCTGGGCGGAGGTCGCCGGTCGCGCCGCAAGGCGTTCGGCCGCAGGGGGATCGGCCGCAGGGGGATCGGCCGCAGGGGGATCGGCGCGGTCTGCGGCGCCAGGCCCGTGCGGCCGACGTCGAAACGGAACAACCTCGCCCATCGCGCGCTCCCTCTATCGACCTGCTCCGAGCCTCAGCCGACGGTAGGCCGACACCGGCCCGGAGCGCATCGGTGTTCACCATCAGCAGACGGTGGACCGGTCAACAAGAGGGCGTCGTCCTACGCTACGGCGATGGCGGCGGGGGCGGGACGACCACCGTCGGGCAGCCCAGCCGCTGGTTCGTTCCCTCACCGATATCGATCGCGTACACACAGACCGTGTCGCTGCCCGTTGGTGCCGGCAGCGTCAGGGCGAATCCCTGGTGATCCGTGGTCACCGGGTGGGCGCGCTGGACGTCCGGACGTGAGACCCCTGTCGTACGCGCGTATCCGACGCCGTTGACATAGACATGGATGGACAGCGGCTGCGTCGGCGCGGACGGATCGAACGCCCAGCCGGCGACCCGGACAAGTCCCGCCCCAGGACTGTTCGCACGGTCCAGGTGACCGACCGGGTTCGGATTGGCGACCCGCACCGTCCTGCACCCGCCGCCGATCAGAACGTTGCTACCCAGCCCCTTGTTGATCGCGTACACACACACCGGGTCCAGCCCGGCTGCGGCGGAAACCTTGACGGCGAAGCCGGTGTGGTCAGATGCCTGCGGGTATGCCCGATGCACGTCAGGACGGTAGCTTCCGGTGGAGATGCTGTGACCGACGCCGTTGACATACACGTGGACGCGCATGGTCTCCAGTGGCACCGAAGGGTCGAAGGCCCAACCCGCGACCCGCACGGTTCCGGGTTCGGGACTCGTTGCAGAATCCAGATGGCTGACCGGGTCACCGATGTGGTCCAGGCTCCTGCCCAGCGGGTCGGTGAAGACGTAGCCGCGGGAGCGGTAGGAGTCGATGATGCGCTGGAGCGTATTCACCGTGTTCTGCCGGTAGTTACCCTGAGATCCGTCATGCAGCAGGACGATCGGGTGGTCGAACACTGGGCTGACCGCGCCGGCGAAGATCTTGGTCTGATAGGAGGGCGACAGTGAGCTGGGTGCAGCCCAGTCCACCGGGTCGTTCGACCACTGGACGAGGCTCATCCCGCGCGCGCGTGCGAGCGCCAACGTTGTCGCGTCGTAGTTGCCGCCGGGCGCTCGGAAGAAGCAGGGATCCGGACCGCCCGCCCTCATGATCGCCGCGCGCCCCGCATCCATCTGCGCACCCTGCGCGAACGCACTGAGACCCTTCAGGGTGACATGGGTGTCGGTGTGGTTGCCGATTTCACTACCCTCGGCGAGCGCCCGCCGGATCATCGCCGGGTTTTCCCTGACGTTCTCTCCGATGACGAAGAACGTCGCCCCGATGTGGTTGGCCTTGAGGATGTCCAGCACCTGAGGCGTCCAGCTCGCAGAGGGACCGTCGTCGATGGTCAGCGCCACCGTGCGCGCGAAGGTCGGTGACGACCGGTAGACGGCGTCCGCGGCCGGCGTAGGGCAGCCCGCCGCCATCGCGGCGGTGACCGCGGCGCCGGCCGCTACCGCGGAATTCGATCCCGGGATTGCTGCGGACGCCGTGCCGATCAGTGCCGCGGCCGGCGCCGACAACCCTACGACCGCGACGGCCAGCGCCGCGGTGCCGAACCGCCACAGGGCGCAATGGTGGGTACGAGGGAACGTTGGGAACTCGTGACGCGTCATGGGAGACGCCTCCTTCGGGCGTAGTCGCCCAGGCGCCGACCCGGCCCGCGACACAGGTCGGCAATTTCCAGCATCGCACCGAGCGGCGTCGGCCGGAATGGCCGAAAGTCCCGAATCGCTGAGCTGTTCCGGCCCGGATCAGCTCCGGCGCTGACGCCGCCAGGCCACCAAGGCCGTGTTGGGCTCGCGCCACGGCACGACGTCGCGACGCAGACCGGCGATGGCGTTGGCCGCCGCATTCGCCGCATCCATCCGCGATTCCATGAGATCCGCGCGCAGGGAAGCGATCTCGGTGGTCGCGTCGGCGAGTTGCTCTCGCAGGACGTCCACCAGTGCTTCGAGCTCGATGATGCGCCGGATGCCGGCGCGGTTCACGCCCTCGTCCTGGCTCAGCCGCTGCACCTCGCGCAGCAGTTCGATGTCCCGCTGCGAATAGCGGCGGCCGCCTCCGGTGGTCCTGCCCGGCGACACCAGACCCTCGCGGTCATAGGAACGCAGGGTCTGGGCGTGCATTCCGGCGAGCTGAGCGGCCACCGAGATGACGAACAACGGTGCGTCCATCTCGAAGCCGCGGGAGCCGTGCTGACCGCCGGTGGGGCCGCCCCGCGCACCCGAGCCCCTCGTACCCGGGCCACCTGACGCACTCCCGCCGGCCGGATTGCCACCGGCGGAGTTGCCACCCGAGGCAGCACCACCCGAGGCAGCACCACCCGAGGCGTCACCACCCGAGGCAGCACCACCCGAGGCGTCACCACCGACGGGTCCGCGCCGGCCGGGGCCGGTCATGCCGAGCTCCCGGCCGCCGCACCCGCTGACGCGGCACCGTCCCGCGCACGCAGCGCACGGGTGATCGCCTCTCGCGGATCGGACGTCTGCGCGGCGGCGAAGGCCTCCAACGCGGTCTTGGCCTCAGCCGATAGCTTTTGCGGCACAGCAACTTCCACCGTGACGATCAGGTCGCCGACGGCGTCCTTGCGCTGCACACCGGAACCCTTGACGCGGAACTTCCGCCCGTTGCTGGTCCCGGCGGGCACCCGCAGGCGGACCGCCGAGGTCAACGTGGGCACGGTCAACGTCGTGCCGAGCGCGAGCTCGGGGAACGTCACCGGGACCGTCAGCGTGAGGTTGTCGCCGCTTCGCCCGAACAGTTCGTGCGGCGAGACGTGCACGACGACGAACAGGTCGCCGGCGGGACCACCACCCGGTCCGGGTTCGCCCTTGCCTGCGAGCCGGATCCGCTGGCCGTCCGAAACGCCGGCTGGGATACGGGTTGTCAGCCGGCGGTTGTGCACGACGGTGCGCTCACCATGGCAGGTGGGGCACGGGTCGTCGATCACCGACCCGGTTCCGTGGCAGTTGGCGCACGGCTCCGAGAACGCGAATGAACCCTGGTTGCGGGTGGTCAGACCGGTTCCGTTGCACGCCGGGCAATCCCGCGGTGAGGTGCCCGGTCGTGCTCCGACGCCGTGACAGGTCGGGCACGTCGTGCGTTCGGTGATGCCCAGCGGCACCGTCACACCGGTGACCGCGTCGTTGAACGACAACCGGACCTCGGTCTCGACGTCCGCGCCGCGACGGGCGCGCGGCGGCCGGGCCGAACCGGTTCCTGCGCGGTTGAACAGGCCGCCGAACAGATCGCCGAGGCCACCGGCACCGCCCGCGCCACCGGCGTTACGGAAGATGTCACCGACATCGAAACCGCCGGTACCGGTGGGGTTACCGCCGGCCGGCCCGCCGAAGCCGCGGAAAGCGCCCGACGCCATCAGATCCCTGGCCTCGTCGTACTCCTTGCGCTTGGCGTCGTCCGAGAGCACGTCGTAGGCCTCGGAGATGGCCTTGAACTTGTCCTCCGACAACTTGTTGCCGGGGTTTTTGTCGGGGTGCAGGTCCCGGGCGAGCTTGCGGTAGGCCTTCTTGATCTCGGCGTTGGTCGCGCTCTTGGTCACGCCCAGCTCTTTGTAGAAGTCCTTCTCGTAATAGTCCTTGGCGCTCACCCGGAACCTCCCCTCACTCTCATTGCCGCTGTGACCGGTGCTGATGTTGTCAGCGCCGGTGCTGCTGCTGTTGATACTGCTGTCACTCGGTCTGGTCTCACTGCCTGCCGCTCGTTAGTTGGCCGACTGCTCGATGGTGCGGGACCACTGACGCGGCACAGCCGACGAGCGGAAACCGCCCGTCAGCTGCACACCGCCGCTCAACTGCCCGTGCTGCCGGTCTCGACGGACGCGTCCGCCGCCTGCTCCGCCGCGGGCTGCTCGGCCGCCGCACTCTCGTGCTCCGGACCGGTCACCACCACGACTGCCGGGCGGACCAGCCGGTCCCCCAGTGTGTAGCCGCTGCGGAACACGGCCGTCACCGTCGGCTCAGCCACGTCGGCGGAGGTACTGAACTGCACCGCCTCGTGCACGGCAGGGTCGAACTGGTCGCCCTCCGCTCCGAACGGCGCGAGTCCCAACTTGGTCAACGCCCCGGTCAACCGGTCGGCGACCGCCCCGAAGGAACCGACGAGGTCGCCGTGCGCCCGCGCCCGATCGAGATCGTCGAGCACGGTGAGCAACTCGAGCACGACGCTGGCCTTCGCCGCCGCCACGACCGACTCGCGGTCGCGGTCGACCCGCTTGCGGTAGTTGGCGTACTCCGCCGTCACCCGCTGCAGATCGGCCGTGCGCTCGGCCGCTTCCTGGCGGGCCAGGTCGAGCTCGGCCGCACTCAGGTCCACCGACAACGGCTGGGCCGCGTCGTTGGGGTTCGCCGGGTCGGGGGCGGCGTGCCGCCCCGCGCCCGGGAAGGGGCTCGACGCTTCGGTCGGGCCCGTCCCCGGCTGCCGTGGCCGGCCGGTCTGCGGATCGATCCGGCGGTTGTCCCGGATCACCGGCTCCGGCTCCTCGCCGCGCGCGCCCTCGGCGCCGAATCCGCTCACTTCTTCTCAGCCTCGTCCACGATCTCGGCGTCGACGATCTCCTCGTCCTGCGAGGAGGAACCGTCGGCACCGCCATCGGCGGACGGACCTGCACCGCCGGCCGCGTCGGCCTGGGTCTGCGCGTACAGCGCCGAACCGAGCTGCTGCGACTCGTTGGCCAGCTCCTCGACCGCCGACTTCAGCGCCGGGATGTCGGTGCCCTTGAGCGCCTCGTTCACCTTCGTGATCGAGTTCTTGACGCGCTCCTTCGGCTCCTCCGGCAGCTTCTCGTCGTTGTCCTTGATGAACTTCTCGGTCTGGTAGACCAGCGCCTCGGCCTGGTTGCGGACCTCGGCCTCCTCACGGCGGGCCTTGTCCTCATCCGCGTGCGCCTCGGCCTCGCGCATCATCCGGTCGATGTCGTCCTTGGGCAGCGCGGAGCCGCCGGTGATCGTCATCGACTGCGACTTGCCGGTGCCCAGGTCCTTGGCGGACACGTGCACGATGCCGTTCGCGTCGATGTCGAAGGTGACCTCGATCTGCGGCACGTTGCGCGGCGCCGGCGGCAGCCCGGTCAGCTCGAACATGCCGAGCTTCTTGTTGTAGGCAGCGATCTCGCGCTCACCCTGGAAGACCTGGATCTGCACGGAAGGCTGGTTGTCCTCGGCCGTGGTGAAGATCTCGGACCGCTTGGTCGGGATGGTGGTGTTGCGCTCGATCAGCTTGGTCATGATGCCGCCCTTGGTCTCGATACCCAGGGACAGCGGGGTGACGTCCAGCAACAGCACGTCCTTGACCTCGCCGCGCAGCACACCGGCCTGCAGGGCCGCGCCGACGGCGACGACCTCGTCCGGGTTGACGCCCTTGTTGGGCTCCCGACCGCCGGTCAGCTCCTTGACCAACTCGGTGACGGCGGGCATCCGGGTGGAGCCGCCGACCATCACCACGTGATCGATGTCGGCAACCTTGACGCCGGCGTCCTTGATCACCTGATGGAACGGGTTACGGGTGCGGTCCAGCAGATCGGAGGTGATTTTCTGGAACTCGGCGCGGGACAGCGACTCGTCCAGGAACAGCGGGTTCTTCTCCGCATCCACCGTGATGTACGGCAGGTTGATGGAGGTCTGCTGCGAGGACGACAGCTCGATCTTGGCCTTCTCGGAGGCCTCACGGATCCGCTGCATGGCCATCTTGTCCTTGGTCAGGTCGATGCCATTGGCCAGCTTGAACTTGTCGACCAGGTACTTGACGACCCGCTCGTCCCAGTCGTCGCCGCCGAGCTTGTTGTCACCTGCGGTGGCCTTGACCTCGACGACACCGTCGCCGATCTCCAGCAGGGAAACGTCGAAGGTGCCGCCACCGAGGTCGAAAACCAGGATGGTCTGCTCCTTCTCGCCCTTGTCCAGCCCGTAGGCCAGGGCGGCCGCGGTCGGCTCGTTGACGATGCGCAGGACGTTGAGGCCCGCGATCTCACCGGCCTCCTTGGTGGACTGCCGCTGGGCGTCGTTGAAGTACGCGGGCACGGTGATCACGGCGTCGATGACCGGCTCACCCAGGTACGACTCGGCGTCGCGCTTGAGCTTGCCGAGCACGCGTGCGCTGATCTCCTGCGCGGTGTACGACTTGCCGTCGATGTCGACGGTCCAGTTCGTACCCATGTGACGCTTGACCGAACGGATGGTCCGGTCGACGTTAGTGACCGCCTGACGCTTGGCGACCTCACCGACCAGCACCTCGCCGTTCTTGGCGAAGGCGACGATGGACGGGGTCGTACGGGCGCCTTCGGCGTTGGCAATGACGGTCGGCTCGCCGCCCTCAAGAACGGCGACGACCGAGTTGGTGGTACCGAGGTCGATACCGACGGCACGCGACATGCAATCCTCCAGCTGCTACCCCGCCGGAAATCGCTCGACGGGTCTTCCTGTTGGCGCGGCCCGATTGGTACCGCGCATGAAATCCGATCGGACCATCACATCGATCGACCGGACCGGCACATCTCTGTGTTCTGACGCCCACAATGCCTGCGTCGCCAGACCGTGTCAACTGACCTGAGTCAATCCGACTCAACTTTGCTGATCAGTCCAACCGCACTGCCGCGGCGAACATTCCCGTCCGGAACCACCGGCTGACTTGTTACGGACAGCAATCAACCGAGCACGCTATGCTACGAACGGGGAGGCGGTGTCCGGACGACACCGGGGGGACGGTCGCTGCTGCCGCAGCACTCTGCAGTGCTGACCTGACGCAGTCTCGACCGCTCATTCGCAGAACGGGGACACCGATGACCGTCCGAAACGGCCGCGATCCGGGAACCGCACGCCGACGCCTCCTGCTGTTGGCCGTCGTCGCGGCGCTGGCCGCTGCGTCCGTCGGCGTCGCGGGGACGGCCACGGCGGCGCCCGGCAAGCGCGCTGCTGCGGCGGCGTCCTGCTCGGTCGGTCAGAGCGGCGCCGCCGTCCCCTCCGCCTCCTCGGGTCGGTCCGCAGTCCGGACCACCGTCGGCGTCGCGAAGGCCATGGGTGTGCCGGTCAAGGGGCAGATCATCGCCGTCATGGTGATGTTCCAGGAATCGTCGATCCGGAACCTGGCCAACGACGGCTCCAGCACCCAGTCCGCGTCCTGGCCGGTGCCCGGCCGCGCGTACTGGATGAACGTCACCCGCCTGTCCCTCAAGTACCCGCACGACATGTTCGGCTCCCGGGACGGCGCCCATGACACCGACTCGGTGGGGCTCTACCAGCAGCGACCGGCCTACGGCTGGGGCAACTACGGCGCCAGCACCGGGACGACCGACCCCGAGGGGGTGATCCAGCGACTGCTCGATCCGCGATGGGAGGCCATGGCGTTCTTCGGCGGCGACAAGAGCGCCGCGCCGACCCGCGGCCTCCTCGACGTGGCCGGCTGGCAGTCCATGTCGCTCACCTATGCCGCAAACGCGGTGCAGGGCAGCAACTATCCGACCCTGTACGCGCAATGGGAAGCCCCGGCGACCAAGTACGTCACCGACAACCAGGACGCTCCTTCGATCACGTTGCCCTGGTATCCCGGCGGCGGCGGCGATGCCCTGGCCTGCACCAGCATTCCCACCAACACGGCCCTCGGCGAGGCGGGTCACAATCCCTTCGGGCACCTCGACCAGGTGGCGATCTCGGGGACCAGGGTCAGAGTCGCCGGCTGGGCCATCGAGCCCGACGCCATCAACGGACTGACCACCATCAAGATCACCGACCGCGGGCCGTTCGGGAACACATCGACGTCGGTGTTCGCGAATCAGGGCCGGTCGGACGTCAACCGGATCTACAACGTGGTCGGCACCTTCGGCTTCATCGCCTCCCTGCCGTGGACAGGCGCGGGAGCGCACACGTTCTGCGTGACGGTGGTCAATGTCGGTCGAGGGACGGCAGACCGCCTGCTGGGCTGCCGCGACGTGGCCATACCCGGTCCGAGGGGCGCCTTCGACCTCGCCGCGCAGAGCGGGCCGGACACGATCGCCGTCAGGGGCTGGGCTGCCGATCCGGCCGCTCCGCGGGCGGCCGTCCAGATCAGGTTCACCGTCGTCGGCCCCGACAAGGTTGTCCGCACCTCGACTCTCACCACCGGGAGGCCCAGGGCCGACGTCGAGCGCCGCAATCCGTGGGCCGGCGGGTTCACCGGCTACAGCGGCACGCTGCCGAGCGGTGGGCGCGGTGACAACAAGGTGTGCGCGGTGGCTCTCAACGTCGCGCCGCCGTACACGAACCCGTCGCTGGGCTGCCGCACCGTGATGATGCGCTACGAACGGCCGGTCGGCCGGATCGACGCCCTTTCCGTTTCGGGCCGGACCGCCACGCTCGCCGGCTGGTCATTCGACGACCTCCAGGCGTCCACTTCGATCAGGGTGCACATCTACGTCAATTCCACCGGGAAGGCGATCACCGCCAATCTGGCCCGTCCCGACGTCAACACCGCGTACCGGATCACCGGGAACCACGGCTACCGGACCACTGTCGGTATCCCCGCCGGCACCAGCAGGATCTGCGTGTACGGCATCGGTCTGAAGGGCAACACGCTGATCGCGTGCCGTGCGGTCACGTCGACCTCCACGGTGTCCAGGCTGGCCGGCGTCGGCACGTCACCGGCGGTCCCGACACAGTCAGCGTCAACGGAGCCCACAGCGTCAACGGTGCCGACGGCCGGCACCCCGCCCACGGTCACCTCCGATCCGGTGTCTCCCACGGTCGGCACCCCCGCCCAGAGCCCGGCGACATCCGCACCGGATACGTCCGCTGCCGGCGCTCCCGGATCGACACCTGGATCGACACGGCCCGACTCGACACCTGCTCCGGCGCCCGCGACGTCACCCACCGATGGCTGATCGAGGGCTCCGGCCGGCGGGAATCGCCGGACTGTCACCACGACGTGATCTCGTCGCCACACGGGACCGCCTTCCATGACTGAGAATGTTGTTGTGACCGATACGGACTCCGTCGACATCGACGCCCAGAACTCCGCGGCCGGAGCATCGGACGATGCGCTCCTCGCTCCCCTCGACGCCGCCCCGGACCCGTTCGCGATGAACGGCAAGGCCGCGGCCCGGCGCCCGGTGGTCTCCACGAGCCTGGCTCCCGAGCACCCGGCCGTGCACGGCGCCGGGAATTTCCCGGGCATCGGGGACTACGCGTTCCTGTCCGACTGCGAGTCCAACTGCCTGATCGCCCCGTCCGGGGCCATCGAATGGATGTGCGTACCGCGACCCGACTCGCCCAGCGTCTTCACCGCCCTGCTGGATCGTGCCGGCGGGTCGTTCCGGGTCGCGCCGTTCGGTGTGGCGGTACCGGCGGCGCGGCGTTACCTGCCCGGCACCCTTGTCCTGGAGACGACCTGGCAGACACCGACCGGCTGGCTGGTCGTCTGCGACGCGTTGATCATGGCGCCTTGGCACAACACCGACCAGCGCTCGAAGACGCACCGCCGCTCACCGACCGATTTCGATGCGGCCCACGTCCTGCTGCGCACCATCACCTGCATCTACGGCAACGTCGACCTGCAGATGAGCTGCGAGCCGGTCTTCGACTACGCCCGTAAGGGAGCGAAGTGGCAGTACCCCGGCTCCGGGTACTGCGATGTCGTCGCCAGCGCGAAAGGCCAACCGACGCTGAAGCTCTCCAGTTCACTGCGGATCGGACTGGAAGGCCGAACCGCGATGGCCCGGACCAAGATGAAGCGCGGTGACGTGCACTACGTCGCACTCGCCTTCTCCGAGTTGCCGCCACCGGAGGACACCGCGCAGGCCTCGGAGTGGATGGAACGCACCTGCGAGTACTGGCGGCAGTGGCTCAGCCAGGGCACGTTCCCGGATCACCCGTGGCGCTCCTACCTGCAGAGTTCGGCACTTGCCCTCAAGGGGCTGTCCTACGCACCCACCGGCGCGCTGCTCGCCGCAGCCACCACGTCGCTGCCGGAGACGCCGGGCGGGGTGCGCAACTGGGACTACCGGTACACCTGGATCCGGGATTCGACGTTCGCCCTCTGGGGGCTGTACACCCTCGGTTTCGACCGTGAGGCGAACGACTTCTTCTTCTTCATCCACGACGTCTGCCGAGACAACCCCAACGACCTGCAGATCATGTACGGCGTCGGCGGCGAGCGGCGACTGGACGAGGCCGTGCTCGATCACCTCAGCGGTTACGACGACGCCAGCCCGGTGCGGATCGGGAACGGCGCCTACAACCAGCAGCAGCACGACGTGTGGGGCGCGCTGCTCGACTCGATCTACCTGCACACCAGGTCACGCGAGCAGATGCCGGAGGAACTCTGGCCGATCGTCATCGCCCAGGTCGAGCAGGCGGCAGCCCACTGGCGCGCGCCCGACCGCGGAATCTGGGAGGTCCGCGGCGAGCCGCAGCACTTCACCGCCTCCAAGATCATGTGCTGGGTCGCCCTGGACCGCGGCGTCCGGCTGGCCAGGTTGCACGACTCACCGGCGATCGCCGACAAGTGGCAGACCGTGGCGGACGAGATCCATGCCGACATCCTGGCGAACGGTGTCGACGAGCGCGGCGTGCTCGTGCAGCGCTACGGCTCGACCGCGCTCGATGCCTCGCTGCTGCTGGCTCCCCTGGTCCGCTTCCTGCCGCCGGGCGATCACCGGATCCGGGCGACGGTGCTCGCCATCGCCGAGGAACTGACCCACGAAGGCCTCGTGCTGCGCTACCGGGTCGAGGAGACCGACGACGGTCTGGCCGGCGAGGAGGGCACCTTCACCATCTGCTCGTTCTGGCTGGTGTCGGCACTGGTCGAGATCGGTGAGCTCGAGCGCGCGCGGGCGCTGTGCGAGCGGCTGCTGTCGCACGCCTCCGTGCTGGGGCTGTACGCGGAGGAGCTGGACCCGATCACCGGCCGGCACCTCGGCAACTTCCCGCAGGCGTTCACCCACCTCGCCCTGATCAACGCCGTCACCCACGTCATCCGCGCGGAGGAGAGCTCGCGGGCGCACGGTTTCGCCCCCGCCAACCGGCAGGCCTAAGACCACCCTCCCGGGCGGGTCGCCACGACGTCCCCGCCGCCCGGACGGTCACCTCCCCGTAGCCGGCTCGGTAGGGTCGGGCAGCGCGCTCCGGACGGGGAAGGACCGAAGATGACGACTGTACGAACCCGATGGGCCGGGCTGGTGGGGATGGTCGCGGTGCTGGCCGCCGTCCTGCTGCCGACCGTCGCGGCCGCCGAGCCTCCGTTCCGGGTGCCGTCGCCGATCACCGACCGGGCCGGCGCGCTGAGCGGAAGCGACCAGGCGGACGTCCAGGCGGCCCTCAGCCAGCTCTCCAGCGAGGAGAACATCAACCTCTTCGTGGTCTACGTCGCCAATTTCGACGACCCGACCGACGGGGACGGCTGGGCCAGGGAGACGTACGCCCTGTCCGGTTTCGGGGCCAACGACATGCTGCTGGCCATCGCCACCGACGGCCGCGCTTACAGCGTCCAGGTCCCGCCGAACTTCAAGCTCAGCAGCAGCCAGCTGGCCGAGGTGGCTCAGAACGACATCCGCCCGCAGCTCGTCGAGGGCGACTGGGCGGGTGCTGCCATCGCCGCGGCCAACGGCTATCGGGAGGCACTCAGCGGCGGTTCGTCCACCTGGTGGTGGGTCGCCGGTGGGTTGGTCGTCGTGGGTGGCGGTGCCTACCTGGTCTCCCGCCGGTCCCGGCGCAAGGCTCAGGAACAGGCCGGTGGCGTCGCGCCGGGCGGCCGGGGCGAACCTGCCGAACCGCTCGATCAGCTGTCGGCCCGCAGCGTGCAGGCCCTGATCGACACCGACAATGCCGTCCGGGCAAGCGAATTCGAGCTGTCCGCAGCGGAGTCGGATTTCGGCCCTGAAGCGGTCGCCCCTTTCCGGACGGCGTTCAACGCGGCGCGGGAGTCACTCACGGCCGCCTTCGAGATCCGGCAACGCGTCGACGATGAGATCCCCGAGGACGACCTGACCAAACGCTCGATGATGAACGAGATCCTGCAGCGCTGCGCCGAGGCGTCCGCAGCCCTCGACGCGGAGAGCGACCGGTTCGACGAGCTCCGCGATCTGCGATCCCGGTTGCCGCAGGTGCTGGCCGAACTGCCGGGGGCCATCGAAGCCCAGCAGGCCCGGCTGGCCGGTGTCGGCGCGACGCTGGGATCCCTGCAGCAGCAGTACGCGCCCAGCGCGCTGACGACCGTCGCCGGAAACGTGCGGGAGGCGACGACCCGGTTGACGTTCGCCCGCACCAGCCTCCAGGAGGCCCAGCAACTGGCCGAGCCGCCGTCCGGCCCGGCGACGTTGCCCACCCCCGTCGCGTCGCCGGAGGCACCCACCCAAGCGGGATCGACCCAGGCCGGGTCCAACCAAGCCGGCGTCACGCAGGCCGAGCACACGTCTCCCGACCTTCAGGTCGTCGCTCAACAGCCGGCCGTTCGGCAGCCGTCGGTTCAACCCGGTGCGCCGGCCGTGCTCGCCGCCGGTGCAGCGCAAGAGGCCGTCGGGCAGGCCACCACCCTGCTCGACGCGGTCGAGCGAACGGCGGCCGATCTGGCCGCGGCGGCGGGCCAGCTGCCCGTCGCCTGCACCGCGGTCGACCAGGAACTCGCCGCTGCCCGCCGGGCACTGTCCGAGGCGGGCGCGGGCCCGTCGGGTCCTGCTCTCGGGGCGCAACTGGACCAGATCCAGGCGCTGCTCGGCGTCGCCCGCTCGCCGCAGGGCGCAGCCGATCCGCTGACCGCTCTGCACAAGGTGCAGGAGGCCGACGAGGCGCTCGACACGATCCTCGCCGCCACCCGGGACGCCCAGCAGCGTGAACAGCGCGCGCAGGCCGGGCTCGCGCAGGCGCTGGCCACCGCACGCGCCGAGGTGTCGTCCGCAGACGACTTCATCTCGACTCGGCGCGGCGCGATCGGCAGCCAGGCGAGGACCAGGCTCGCGGAGGCCAAGCGGCACCTGGCGGCTGCCGAGGCGGCGGCCGGGACCGACGCCGGAACGGGGCTCACCGAGGCCCAGGAGGCGGCGACCCTCGCCCGGGAAGCCGCCGACATCGCACAGCAGGACGTCGGCGGCTGGGGCGGCGGCGGTTCACAGCGCGGCGGCGGCATCAACGGCGCGCTGCTCGGCGGCATCATCCTGAGCTCGGTGCTCAACTCCGGCCGCGGCGGCCATGGCGGCGGCGGTTGGGGCGGCGGATTCGGCGGCGGCGGATTCGGTGGTGGCTTCGGCGGCGGTGGCGGTGGGGGCGGCAGTGTGAGCGGCGGCGGCGGCCGCTTCTGACCCCTCGCCGGTGGCGTCCCCGGCGCTACGAATGCGGCGAAATCACCTGTATCGGCTGATGCGGCACGTCCGGACCACTCCTAGCGTCAGCACGGTGACCACCACCGAGCCTCCATCCGCCAAGAGGTGGGCCGCCAGGATTGCGCTGATCCTGGTCGCCGCCGCAGCCATCCTGGTCTTCGCCTCGGCCGGCTATACCGGTGTCTTCCTGGTGGTGACCGGCCTGGTCGGGGCCGCGCTGCTACTGGTCGGCATGTTCTGGTTCCTGGCCCGCCGCGGGGTCGCCCGATGGGCGGGCCTTGCGGTCGCCGCACTCGCCGTGGTGGCGCTCATCTGGAGCTACGCCGCAGCCGACGTCATCCTGGTCGCGATCCTGACCCTGGCGCTGCTGGCCGCAGCGCTCGCGGCGGCGCGCTGGGCCGTCGACGAGGACGAGGACACCTGGATGCCGAGTGTCGCTGTGCCCGACGCGAAGCGGCCGTTCTTCGTGATGAACCCGCGGTCCGGCGGCGGCAAGGTCGTTCGCTTCGGCCTGCGGGAGAAGGCCGAAGCATTGGGTGCGGAGGTGGCCCTGCTCGAAGGGCCGGGCCATGTCGACGTCGCCGCAGTGGTGCGCGACGCCGTCGCCCGCGGAGCAGACCTGCTCGGGGTGGCCGGCGGTGACGGCACGCAGGCCCTGGTCGCCGGGATCGCGGCCGAGCACGACCTGCCGTTCCTCGTCGTCAGCGCTGGTACGCGGAACCACTTCGCCCTCGACCTCGGACTCGACCGGGACGATCCCTCCACCTGCCTGGACGGGCTCCGGAACGGTGTGGAGGTCCGCGTCGATCTCGGCATGATCGGCGGCCGGCCGTTCGTGAACAACGCCTCGTTCGGTGCCTACGCGGAGATCGTGCAGAGCCCGGAGTACCGGGACCACAAGGAAGGCACGATCCTGTCGATGTTGCCGGACCTGCTCACGCCCGACGCCGCAGCACTGTCGGTGCGGGTCGGCGACAGCACGGTCGACCGGACGCAGGCGATCCTGGTGAGCAACAACCCGTACGGATCCGGGCGGCTGATCGACCTGGGCCGCCGCAACCGGCTGGACCAGGGGGTGCTCGGGGTGGTCGCCGGGCGGGTGGACAGCGCCGCGAGTGCGGTGGGCCTGCTCCGCCGCACCAACGGCCAGACGGTCCGGGTGCTGACCGGCCCGGAAGCGGTCGTCGATGCGGATGCCACCGAGATACCCGTCGGGGTGGACGGCGAGGCTCTGATGGTGCCGACGCCGGTGCACTGCACCGTGCGGCCCCGGGCACTGCGGGTCCGCCTCCCCCGCAACCGCCCCGGGGTTCCGCGGCCGAAGACCAGAATTGAGTGGGACCGGTTGTGGCGGCTGGCCTTCGGGCGCACCGTCGACCCGGTCCGGGCCGGCTGACCCCGACTTCCGCAGCCCGCACCCCGCACCCCGCACCGACTGTTGATCATGGGGCCCAGCACGCGACTCGCCGACGACACTCCCGAGATCGTGTGCCGGGCCGCATGATCATCACCAGAACAGCGCGGCGAACAGCACTGTCCACAGATCAAGCCCGAACATCAGGAGAGGACCGCATCGTGCCCAAGGTCGAGTTCAAGAGGAAGGCCCTGCTCTCCCGGGAGGAGGTCGCCGAACGACTGCTGGAGTGGGGTAATGCCCTGGCCGCAGGCTCCGATGTCGAGCTCGAGTCGGGCGGCGACTCGCTCAAAATCGGGGTCGGCGACCAGATCGAGTGGGAGCTCGAGATCGAGATCGACGGTGACGAAACGGAAGTCGAGATCGAGCTGAAGTGGCGCGATAGGCCGGCCCGTTCGACCGGACCGGCCCGTGCCACCGCCGAGACGCCGGCAGTCGAGGAGGACCCGGAGCCTGACCCTGCAGCCGAGCCGACGCCGGAACCTGCCCGGCCAACTGCCCGGCGGGGCCGTCCACGGAAAACCGCGGCCAGCTGACCGCGCTGGCTGAACCTCTCCCCGGCACCGACGCAGCGAAACACCCTCGAGCGCAAGGCACAGGTTCACTCGACGTCATGGCCTAGCGAGGGGTTGCTCGCGAAATCACGCCTCACTCTCGCTACCTACGCCTACCCCACGCTGCAACACGAGCAGGGCGCGGGTAGCAAGAGTGAGGCACGGTTCAGTGAGAAAGCGTCGGCTGTTCCGGCGCTTTAGGTTCGGTTTACGCCTCCGGGCCCGCGCACCTACCCCCGCCGACGAAGCGTGCGGCGCCGATGACGAGGGATATGCCGCACAGCGCATCCGGCCGAGGTTGTTCAGCGGTAACTGCTCTGTCTGATCCTCGGGCCTCCCGCCCGACGACGAGCACAATCCGAGGAGCACATCGTGACCGATCTTCGTGCAGTGCCGCAGCAGCCGTCATCCTTCGCCGACCTGGCCCGCGAATTGTGGACCTACCTGACCGAGCGCGGCGCGGCCATCAACTACGAGTTCGTCGACATGCTGGTCGAGGTGCCCCGCGAGACGGGACCGCAGGCGCCGCGGGCAACCTGGCGGCTGAACGGCACCCTGCGCATCACCACCGCGGAGGGCGCCACGGCGGCATGACAGCTCTTGCGCCCGGCGAATCCGCGCGTGCCGCAAGCGGTGCGAAGCTCGCCGTCTTCGCGGACCTGAGGATCGAGACCGATGGTCAGCGGGCGCATCTCGTCGGGGACGGTCGGTCGCTGATCCTGCACACCGACCAGCCCTTGCGTTTCTGGTCGTCACTCGACCACGCCGCCCTGCCGGCCGGTGTCGGCAGGGTGAACGGTCCGCGGGCGCTCGGTCGGGTTGCCGACGCGCTGCACGACGCCGGAGTCACGGTCGACGTCACCGGGCCGGACGGAGTGCTCGTCCGGCTCGGTGACGGGGCCGGCTCCCGGCTCGGCAAGCTGGTGACCGGCAGCAGCGCAGTGGGTTTCGGCTCAGTCCGACTACTCGCGTCCACTCTGAGCGCGCAACTGCCGATCGGTCGGATCGCGGCGGCGCTCGGGCTGGCTGCCGTCGTCGGCATCATCGCCATCGTCCGCCGGCGCCGCCGCTGACAAACCCGCCGCTCTGGCGCACCGAAGCTCTGAGCCACGCACCGACGCCCGACCGCACCATCCGACCGCCGATTGACCCGCGTTGCAGCGGCGGGGCTGCGGGCTTTGTGGAGCGTCACCGGCCACAATGACGTCACCATGGACGAATCCGGAGATCATGCGGCGCGGCCTGTCCGCCGCCGTCGCACGGTGTACCAGACCAGTCTGATGAGCGCACTGCTCGACGGCGTGTACGACGGTGAGATGACGGTCCGGGAGCTGTTGCGGCACGGCGACTTCGGTCTCGGAACCTTCAACGCCCTGGACGGCGAAATGGTGGTGCTCGACGGGAGGTGCTACCGGCTTCGCGGAAACGGCGAGGCGTCGATCGCCTCCCCCGAAGCACGAACGCCATTCGCCGTGGTGACCGCGTTCGAGCCCGCCTACAGCGTGAGCCTGCCGGGCGACAGTTCGCGCGCGGAGGTCTCCGCCGTCGTCGGAGAGCTGGTCGGCTCGGAGAACTACCTGTATGCGATCAAGGTGACCGGGGACTTCCACCGGGTTCGTACCCGGACGGCGGCGCGGCAGACCAAGCCCTACCCGCCGTTGACAGCGGCGACGAAGAACGAGCCGGTCATCGACTTCGCCGACATCACCGGCGTCGTGGCGGGTTTCCGCACACCGTTGTACGAGCAGGGCATCGGCGTGCCGGGTGGGCATGTGCATTTCCTCGACGCCGACCATGCACGCGGCGGGCACGTGCTCGATTTCTTCTTAAAATCAGGGACTCTCGAGGTGTGCGTCGGCACCGACCTGCATGTCGCGCTGCCGCTCAACGACGCCTTCGGGCATGCGAACCTCGCACCCGCCGACCTCGCCGACCAGGTCGCGAGAACCGAGAACCACCACTGAGCAGCAGGTCTACTTACTGCGGGTGTCGACCCCGCAGGTCGATCAGCGGCTATTCAGCCGTGGCCAGCGTCAATCAGCCGCGGGCAGCCTCGGCGGGCGGCGTCTCGTCGGCCACGGGCTCGTCCGCGGGCCGATGGATCCGGGTGGCGATCAACGGGAAGATGGCGACCGACAGCACGCCGGCGCCGACGAGCGCCGCCGCGTTCTCGGGCAGCATGACGCCCGCACTCATCCCGATCTCCGACAGGGCGACGAGCAGTGGGAGCGCCGTCGCGGTCAGCAACATCATCTGCACCCGCTCGCGCAACGACAGCGTCTTCCGGTAGACCAGCAACGCGGGCGCACCCCGCACCACCAGGAGCAGCACGAAGAAGACCAGCAACCGCAGGGGATTCTCGACGATGGACTGGATGTCCAGCGCCATTCCAGAACTCACGAAGAAGACGGGAATGAAGAAGCCGTAACCGACGGCATCCAGCTTCTGCTCGAATTCGTGGTTGACGGCACCCGTCGACGTCCGTCGCAACACCATGCCGGCGAAGAATGCCCCGAGCGCGGCCTCGACGCCGAATTCCTGGGTGATGAGCAGCAGTCCGACCAGCAGCACCACCGTGATGCGCAGCGTGGATTGTGATGTGGCGTGGCTGTTCTCGCCGATGATGGCCGCAACCCGGGTGCCGGACAGCAGTTTCGCGATCCAGGCCAGGACGAAGGCCAGCGCTGCAATCGAGGCGATGATCAGCGCTTCCCACCATGTCTTGTACGCACCGAGGAAGAGCGAGATCGCGAGGATCGGGAGCAGTTCGCCGACGGCCCCGGCGGCGAAGATGAAGCGGCCGAACCGACCTCCCAGCATGTTCTGTTCGCGCAGGATGGGCAGCAGTGTGCCGAGCGCGGTGGTCGTCAGGGCGATCGACACCGGCACGAACGCGTGCACGAATCCGATGGCTTCGAGCCCACCGACGACGGCCGCCGCGGCGACGGCGCTGATCGTCCAGGCGACCAGCGCCTGCTTGCCGGCCTTCTCCCGCAGCAACATCGGATCCAGTTCGTGGCCGGCGAGCAGGAAGAGGAAGCCCAGCCCCAGACCGGCCAGCAGCTCGATGGTTGCGGAGTCCGCGAAACCCAGCACATGCGGCCCGATGAGCACGCCGCCGACGATCAGGAACAGCACCTGCGGGGGCCGCCCCGGCACGAGGCGGGTGACGATCGGTGCTATCGCGGCGACCACCATCACCAGCAGCAGGGACAGCAGCGAGCTCTGACTCATCCAACCCCCTTGGTGCGCAATGACCGATTCGTGCACGAAGCGTAGAAGATGCGAGCGTAGAAGATGGTCGCACTTGGGTGACAGACTCTCGGGCGTGGAACGCCAGATGAGCGCGCTGACCATGGACGAGGACAACAGGGGCCTGCTCGCGCAGTGGGCCAGTGACTGCGCGGAACGCGTGCTGCCCCTGTTCGAATCGGAGCATCCCGACGACCCCCGACCCAGGGCGGCCATCGATGGCGCCAGGGCATGGTCGCGGGGAGAGATCGACGCCCGCGCGGCGCAGTTGCTGGCCCTGGAGGCGCAGGAGGCCGCGCGGCTGGCGGACAACCGTGCGGCCCGATCGGCGGCACGTGCGGCCGGGCAGGCCTGCGGTGTCGCGCAACTGGGTGGTCACGCCCGGCACGCCGCCGCCTATGCCGTTGCGGCCATCGCCCAGTCGGTCCCCGACGACCACGCCGCGATGGACCGGGAACTCCAGTGGCAACGCGACCACCTGGCCCTGGAGGCACATCCGCTGGTGTTCCGCAGATCCGATCGGGACGCGGAGCGCACCGGCTCCGACGGCTGACCGTCACCGCCCGGCACCCCTCGCAAGCGGGCACCGGCAGAGCGCTGACATGGCATCTCAGCGCCGTGTGCGTGACCTGACAGCACACCGGCGCACTCTCGGCCTCACGACTATGAGCCGAGGAGACATCCATGAACAACATCATCGAAGCCGAAGGGCTGACGAAGCGTTTCGGCACCACCCAGGCACTTGACGGCGTCGACCTCGCCGCCCGCGAGGGCACCGTGCTGGGCGTGCTGGGCCCCAACGGCGCGGGCAAGACCACCGCGGTGCGGGTGCTGGCGACCCTGCTCCGTGCCGACGCAGGGCGGGCGACGATCGACGGCTACAACGTCGTCAAAGATGCGGGCGCGGTCCGCCGGACCATCGGCCTGACCGGGCAGTACGCGTCGGTCGACGAGGACCTGACGGGCACCCAGAACCTGATGCTGATCGGCCAACTGCTGAACCTCAGCAGCCGTGACGCACGATCACGGGCGGCCGAACTGCTCGAGTGGTTCGGTCTCGCCGATGCCGCACAGCGCCGCGCGAAGACCTATTCCGGTGGCATGCGGCGCCGGCTCGACCTGGCCGCGAGCCTGGTCGGCCGGCCCCGGGTGATCTTCCTGGACGAGCCGACCACAGGGCTCGATCCCGCCAAGCGGGAGGACATGTGGGAGGTCGTCCGGCGGCTTGTCGGCGACGGATCCACCGTGCTGCTGACCACCCAGTACCTCGAGGAGGCCGACGCACTGGCCGACGAGATCAGCGTCATCGACAAGGGCAAGGTCATCGCGCACGACACCCCGGACGGGCTGAAACGAAAGATCGGCGGCCAACGCATCCGGGTCAAACCGGCCGATCGCGATCGGCTGAGCGACGTTGCCTGGATCCTCGGCGAGATCGGCCGCACGGAACCGATACCCACCGGCCGGGACGAGCTGACGGTGGCCGTCAGCGGCGAGTCGGCACTGGCCGCAACGGTCGGCCGGCTCGCCGCCGAAGGCATTGCGGTGACGGAGCTCTCGCTGCACCTGCCGACACTCGACGAGGTCTTCATGACGCTGACCGGCAACGGCGCGTCGCAGAGTTCAACGACATCAGACATCCGAACGGAGGAAGCAGCATGAGCGAGACCACCGCGGTCGAACCGGCCGTCACCACATCGGCCCGCCCACCGGCACCGCCGGTACCACCGGCGACCGGCTCGGCATCGAATTCCTATCCACGCCACGTCATCGCACTGGCCAAACGCAGCCTGATCAAGATGTGGCGCACACCGGAGGCGCTGATCGACGTCACGCTGCAGCCGATCATCTTCCTGCTGCTGTTCACCTACGTGTTCGGCGGCGCGATCGGCGGGACGCAGGCCGACTACCTGCAGTTCCTGCTGCCCGGGCTGCTCGGGCAGAGCATCGCGATGGCCGGGGTCGCGTTGGGCCAGAACCTCAACGCCGACATCGAGAAGGGCGTGTTCGACCGCTTCCGGTCGCTGCCGATCGGCCGCTCGGTACCGCTCGTCGGCGCCGTGATCGCCGACATCGGCCGGTATTTGATCCTGTGCGTCGTGACGCTGGGATTCGGCATGCTGATGGGGTTCCGGATCGAGACCAACCCGCTGGCGGCGGCCGCCGGGGTCGGCATCTCCATTGCGTTCGCCCTGTGCTTCTGCTGGATCTCGGTGTTCGTCGGGATGAAGGCCCGGACCTCCGGAGCCGTTCAGGGGATCATGTTCCTGATCGTGCTGCCGCTCTCGTTCGCCAGCAACACCTACGTCAACCCGGACACGATGCCGAGCTGGCTGCAGACCTTCGTCAACATCAACCCGATCTCGCAACTGGTCACCACCGTGCGCGGCCTGATGATCGGCGGCCCCGTACAGGAAAGCCTGATGTGGACGCTGGTCTGGATGGCGATCCTGCTGGTGGTGTTCGTGCCGCTGGCCCTGCGCGGGTACCGGCGCCGCGCCTGACCACTCGACAACACGCGAAACGGCACCGGAACCCGGGATGGGTTCCGGTGCCGTTCTGCTGTCAGGCTGTCGCCGCGATGGGCGACGAATGGCCCGCCCGGCGGCCGACGATGACCCCGACCGCTCCGAGCGCCGCCCAGCCGAGCAGGATCAGCACCGGTTCCCAGACCGACGCTGCCGGGAAGTACGCGGCCGTCCGGAGCAGGGTGCCGCCCGCGCCGGTCGGCAGCCACTGGCCGAATTCGCCCCACGGGGCGGGCAGCAGTCGCGGCGAGGTTGCGATGCCGGACAGCGGGTTGCCGATGATGACCAGCAGCAGCGCACCCAGACCGGCCCCCGCCGGACCGACCAACCGGACCAGTCCCGCTACCACCAGCGCCGACGCCGCGACGGTCAGCGAGATCGCGGATGCCTCCGCCACGAAGTTGCCGGCCGAGACACCCAGCCAGGCGAGGACTCCGGCGAAGCTGACGCCGATCGCGACAGCACCGCCGACCGCTGTGCCGAGCACCCACCAACGGTTGCGCAGGGCCAGCGCCGAGGCCGCACCGAGCGCGAGGCCGGCGATGATCATCGGGAACGAACCGGCAGCGAGCCCCACGCCCCTGCTGTCCGTCGACGGCAATGGCACGGCGTCGACCACTGCCGGTCCGGCGGCCGGTGTCCCGTCCATCCGCGCCGCTGCCGACGTCAGGAGCTGGGTGACGGCCGGTGACCCGGCGCCGGCGGTGAGCAGCGTCGGCCCGTTGGCCCCGAGCACGATGGCGCCGTCCGCCGACCGGTCGGCGAGCGCGGACCGGGCGGCCGACTCGTCCGCGACCACCGTGACCTCGAAGGCGTCCGGTCCGGCGGATTGCGTCAGCCCGGCTCGGATCTGCTCGACCGCCGCGGGCGGCCCGGCGACCGCAAGCCGGATCCCGTTGGGTCCGGAGTTCACCGCCACACCGACGAACAGTGCGAGCACCAGCGAGAGGCCGGCGGTGAGGGCGAGGACGAGACCGACGGCTGTCCGCGCCTGGCCGTGCGAGCTGCCGGCCGAGTGTGCCGACGTACCGGGGGCTGCGAGGTCCAGTGCCGGCCCGGCGTGCTGATCGATGCCTGGGAGGGTCATCGTGGCTCCTTTCCGAGAAGGATCGTTCGTTTTGTAATAAGGATGCACCAGACGCCCCGACTCGTCAAGAACGAATATTCGGTTTACGGTAGTGCCATGCCCAGGGTCACAGATCAACACCGTGAGGACCGTCGCGAGCAGATCCTCGTCGCTGCGTGGAAGTGCTTTTCCCGCAACGGCTTCCACAGCACATCAATGGCCGATGTGATCCGCGAGGCGGGTCTGTCGGCGGGCGCGGTGTATCTCTACTTCCGGTCGAAGGACGACATCATCGTGGCCGTCGGCACCCAGGTCTTCAGCGGCATCCGGGGCAGGCTGGCCGACTTCGCCGCCGAGGAACCTCCGCCGTCACCCGCGGAGATCGCCGCCTACCTGGTCCGGCAACCGGTGTTCGCCCAGGAGCAGGCACCGGCGGACATCTTCCCGCTGCTGCTCGCCGTCTGGGGTGAAGCTACCCGCAACCCGGCGTTGATCACACTGGCCGACGAGATCCTGACCGACCTGCGCACCGTCATCACCGGGATGCTCGAGCGCTGGTCCGCCGCGGGCAACGCGCTTCCCATCCCTGCCGCCCAGCTGACCCCGGTGCTGCTGTCGCTGGTGCAGGGCTTCGTCGTGCAGCAGGCACTGGCGCACCGGCCGGCGTCGGAGGACTACACCGCCGCGGTGCGCTCGCTGTTCGTCGCGGCGGGGATGGGCGCGGGCTGACGATCAGTGGTCGGCCACCAGCAGGGCCGGGTCGATCCGACCGATCGCCGACGGCCGGTCCAGGGCCCGGCCCGCGTCGAAAGCCGCGTCGAACTGCTCACCCAACTCATCCCTCAGACGGTCGGTCAGCTCCGCGACCAGGGGATCCGAGCGGTCGACGCTGCCGCGCAGCCGGGCGGCCGCACCGAGGATCGCGGCCGCGTCGGCCGGCCGGCCGAGCGCCGAGGCAAGGGACGCCACGCTCACGCCAACCGCTGCGACGATCGGCATGTCACCCGTGGTGATCGCCAGCGGGTAGCTGCCGGCCAGGTCCGCGGACGCCAACTCGAGGTCCCCGCAGCGCAGTGCGACGGCCGCGGTGGTGGCACCGACGACGGCCGCCGCATGGGACAGCAGAATGCCCGGTGGCTGACTCGTGAGCCGTTCGCGAAGCTCGGCCGCCAGCTCGCTGGCGGTGACCAGGTCTCCATCCATCAATTCGACGGCGAGCAGCACCCCGTCGACGAACATCCCGCGCTCGAGTCCGTGGGAATGCCCCGCGAACTGTTCCCTGACCCCGTCGATGATGCGCCTGGCCGTCGTCACCTCGCCCGCCCGCAGGTACAGGCCGGCCAGCCGCACCTGCACCAGCAGGGTGTCGTCGGTGGACCCGAGTTCGGCCGCCAGCTTCCAGGCGAGCTCGTTGTCGGCGATGGCGCCGGCGATGTCACCGTCCTGTGCCCGCAACGTGGCCCGGGCGGACAGCACGGAGGACAGCCCCCACCGGTCCTCGATCCGGTCGAAATCGTCGTAGGCCGCATCGACGTCGGCCCGCCAGGATGGGATGTCGCCCTCGTTCTCGGCGAACCAGGCACGGTTGATCCTGGCTGCCCCGCGGAGCCACCGGTCCGGCGACCGGAGGATCCGCTCCATCGCCGCCTCCGCTGTCGGGATGTCGCCCCCGAAGTAGGCCAGCATCGGTTCCAGCACGGCCAGCGACGAGATCGGCGGCGGGCCGGCCGCGCCGAGTTCCCCGGCCAGCGCGGCGAGTTCGGCCTGCAGCTTCGGCACGTCCGTGATCTCGGCGGCGCCGCCGAACATCGAGGTGACCGCTCTGGCTGCGCGCGCCCACACCCGGCCGGGGTGATCCGTGCCCTCGGTCGCGGCGAGCGCCCGGCCGAGCCACTCGGCGGCGTCCGAGTTGGCCCCGCCGATCATCGTCCAGAACCAGGTCAGCGACAGCACCAGGTCGAGCGACGCGGCGCGGTCGGCGGGGTCCTCGGAGTCGGCGAGAAATCCCAGGGCGGCGAGGACGTTGTCCCGCTCGGCCACCAAGGTGGCGATCGCGGCCAGCTGCCCCGCCTGCCGCAACACCGGGTCCGCCTGCTCGGTGACGGCGGCGAAGTGCCGGGCATGTGCGGTGCGAGCGGCCCTCGCCTCCCCCCGTTCCGCCAGTCGGTCGATGCCGTACTCGCGGATCGTCTCGAGCATCCGGTAACGGGTCGAACGGCCGTCGATGATCACCAGCAGCGACTTGTCGACCAGCGACGACAACAGGTCGCTGATGGCCTCGCCGGAAAGCTGCTCGTCGGCGCACACCGCGACCGCCGAGGCGAGCGTCGCCCCCGCAGGGAACACCGCGAGCCGTTCCGCCAGGAGCCGCTCGTCCGGCGAGAGAAGATCCCAACTCCACTCCACCACGGCCCGCAGTGTCCGGTGCCGCGGGAGGGCGGTACGGCTCCCACCGGTGAGCAACCTGAACCGGTCGGACAACCGGGCGGCGATCTCCGCGACCGGCATCACCCGCAACTTCGCGGCGGCAAGTTCGATGGCCAGCGGCAATCCGTCGAGCCGGCCGACGATGTCGCAGACGGGGCCGACCGCGCCCGCATCGAGGGTGAAGCCGGCACTGACAGCCTGTGCGCGGTCGACGAACAGCTGCACCGACTGGTATCCGATCGCGTCCTTCGCGGCGACTCCGACCGGCGGCAGCCCGAGCGGTGGCAGGACGCAGAGTGCCTCCCCGCCGATCCCGAGCGGCTCGCGGCTCGTCGCGACGATCAAGACATCGGGACACCGGGCCAGCACCTGGTCGACCAGCGCCGCGATGGGCCCGATCAGGTGCTCGCAGTTGTCCACGACGAGCAGGCAGTCGGAGTCGGCCAGCACATCGAGCAACTGCTCCGCCGAGGGGCGCACGTGCCGATCGGCCCGCCGGTCCACCGCACGAGTGTCGAGCTGACCGAGGGCCCCGAGCATCGCCTGCGCGACGGCTGTTTCGTCCGAGACAGGTGCGAGCTCGACCATCCACACCCCGTCCGAGCGGCGCGGCAGCCATTGCCTGCCGATCTCGGTGGCCAGCCTTGTCTTGCCCGCCCCACCCGGCCCGACGAGAGTGACCAATCTCGCGGTGCCGAGCAGCGTGGTCACCCGGCTGACCTCGTCCTCGCGGCCGATGAAGCTGGTCAAAGCGGCTCGCAGGTTGCTGCGCCGGTGAGTCGGCCCGCGCTCCAAGGCACGATCCAAGACAGCGAGGTTCGTTGCACCGGACGGCATCTCGCCGCGGAGCACCGCAAGGTGCAGTTCCTGTAGCTCGGCTCCCGGGTCGACGCCGAGTTCGTCGGCGAGCTGTTGCCGCAGCCGTTGATAGGCAGCCAGCGCCTCCGCCGTTCGCCCGGTCGCCACCAGCGCGCGGATCAGCAAGGCCGTGAACCGTTCCCGCAACGGGTTGGCCGCCGCGAGCGTCTCGATGTCGGTGAGGACGTCGACCGCTCTGCCGAGCCGGAGTTCGGCCTCGATCAGATCGGCCATCGCCTCCCGCTGCAGCTCGGCGAGCCGGGTGGCCGGCGCAGCGGCGTAGGAGGCGTCGCCCGCGTCGGTCAGGGCGGCCCCACGCCACAGCGACAGGGCGCTGCCGAAGGTGGTCCGGGCCGGGTGGAGCTCGCCGCCCCGGAGTTCCCGACGACCGGCAGCGATCAGCTCCTCGAACAGGGCGGCGTCGACATCCGCGCGATCGACCGCCAGCCGGTACCCGCCCGGAACCTGCTGCACCGCAGTCGATTCACCGATCGCCTTTCTGGTCCTGGAGATCAGCGACTGCAGCGCGTTGGTCGGCTCAGCGGGCGGACCGGCGGGCCAGACCGCGGCGATGAGTGCATCCGTGGACACGACCGACGGCGCGTCCAGGGCCAGCCGGGTGATCAGCGCCCGCAAACGGGATCCGGTGATCGGCACGGCACGGCCGCCCGTCCGCACCTCGAGCGGCCCGAGGATTCCGATCTCCACCCGATCACTGTCGCAGACCGCAAAGCTCCACCCCTCCGGGATGACCCTGAGCGGTGGAGCGTGTGACCGTCGTCAGGCGGCCAGATCCGCGTATTCCGGCGCCGGCCCGCCGTCACCCGTCAGGGCGGTCGGGGTGGCGTTCGCCGTGAGCACGTCGCGGCGGACGAGCGCTGCGTATCGGCCACCGGCCGCCATCAACTCGTCGTGCGAGCCGGTTTCCACGATGCGTCCGCGGTCCATCACGACGATCACGTCGGCGTCCCGGACCGTCGAGAGCCGGTGCGCGATGGTCAGCGTCGTCCTACCCTCGAACAGGTCGGCGAGCGCGGCGGTGACGGCCGCCTCCGTCCTGGTGTCCAGCGCGCTGGTGGCCTCGTCGAGCACGAGCACCGGCGGATTGCGCAGGATCATCCGCGCGATGGCGAGTCGCTGCTTCTCGCCGCCGGAGAAGCGGTAGCCGCGTTCACCGACAACCGTGTCGTAACCCTGCGGCAGCGAGGTGATCAGATCGTGGATCTGCGCGGCCCCTGCTGCGGCCTCGATCTCCTCGTCGGTGGCGTCGTCGCGCCCGAAGCGCAGGTTGTCCGCGATGGACGCATGCAGCAGGTAGGCCTCCTGTGACACGACGCCGATGACGGAGGCGAGATCGGTCAGCCCGAGTTCGCGCAGGTCGACTCCGTCCAGGAGGACAGCCCCGTCGGTCGGGTCGTAGAGCCGGGCGGCGAGGTAGCCCAGCGTCGTCTTACCCGAACCGGTGGACCCGACGACAGCCACATGGGAGCCGGCCGGGACCGTCAGGTCGACCTGCGACAACGTGTCCGTTCCGGTGCCCGGGTAGCCGAATGTCACGTCGGCGAACCGCAACTCGCCCCGGCCGGCGGGCAGCGCGCGCGGCGCGGCCGGCTCGTCGATGTCGACCGGCTGGTCGAGGTAGTCGAACACCCGCCGGAACATCGCGAGCGAGGTCTGCATGTCGACGCCGGTCCGCAGCAGCGAGACCATCGGCCTGAACAGCTGCGCCTGCAGGGCGGTGAAGGCGACCAGGGTGCCGATCGACACCGGACCGGTCGTTCCGGAGATGCTGATTCCCGCGGCCAGGTAGATGGCGGCCGGCAGGATCGAGACGATGATGCCGATGCTGGACTGCCGCCAGCGGCCCGTCATCGCGGACCGGACCTCGAGATCGGCCAGGTCCTCGGAGGTACCGGCGAACCGTTCGCCGAGCGCGCCGCTGCGGCCCATCGTCTTGGTGAGCAGGATGCCCGAGACCGACAGCGACTCCGATACCTGACTGGACAGATCGGCCATCCGCTCCTGGCGGGTGGTGGCGATTGCGCGGCGCATGCCGCCGACCTTCCTGGAGATCAGCACGAAGATCGGCACCAGCACGAGGGAGACGAGGGTCAGCTTCCAGTCCAGCGCCAGCATCGCGACAAGCGTTGCGATGACGGTGGTCCCGGACGACACGACGCTGGTGACCGTGCTGGTGACGGTGGCCTGCATGGAGCCGATGTCGCCGGCGATCCGGGACTGGATCTCGCCGGTGCGGGTCCGGGTGTAGAAGCCGAGCGAGAGTCGCTGCAAGTGCGTGTACACCGCCGTGCGCAGCCGGTGCATCACCGACTGGCCGACGATGGTCGACTGCCGCGACTGCACGACGTCGAGCGCCGTTGTGCTGATCGCGATGGCCACCATGCCGCCGGCGAGGAGCGCGGTCAGCACGGTGTCCCGGGTGGGCAGGGAGACATCGAGCATCTCGCGCAGCAGGAACGGCGAGGCGACCGAGATCAGGGCCGAAGCGACGATCAGGATGGCGACGAAGACCAGCCGGCCGCGGTGCTCGGAGAACAGGCCGACGATGCGGCGGAGCTCACCGGGGCGGCCGGGCCCGGCCGAGACCTTCGTGATGAGACGGGTATCGGCTGCTGCGGAGGAGTTGGCAATTCGTGAAATGGCGGGCCGGCGGGGCCGGCCGGTGGATATGGGCGCCGGGTCTGTGATGGGTGACGACATATGGCGCCTCCTCTCTGAAGTTGTTATAGTGAGTATGCCTCACTGTGAGGCTCCCTCACAATAGGCTGCAGTATGCAGTGCGTCACAGGAAGTGGAAGCGATGGCAGCAGATTCACCACCGCCGGTGAGCGACGCCGGTCCGACCGACGGCTCGGACAGCGCCGGCACCGCGGCCGACGGCACCGACGAGGTCAGCCCCTCAGTAGCCAGCGCCGAAGAAGACAGCGCCGAGAAGGACAGCCCCAAGAAAGACAGCGCCGAGAAGCTCAGCGCCGAAGAGGTCAGCGCGGCCGAACTGACCGAGCGGGTGATGCGCGTCGCCCACCGGATCCGGCGGGCCGCCATGGAGACCCTGCCGCAGGATCTGACGCCGGCGCAGAGCCGCGCACTCCGGATCATCGCCAAGGCCGCCGAGCCCATCCGGATGGGTGAGCTGGCAGCGACTCTCGGGGTGGTCCCGCGCTCGGCCACCGGCCTGGTCGATGCCCTGGAGTCGACCGGGATGGTGCGCCGGACGGTCGACCCGTCAAATCGGCGGTCGGTCCTCGTGGCGCTCACCGGGCGCGGGGTCGCCGTCCAGGAGGAGATGTCCAAGGCGCGCATGCAGGCCGGCGCAGGGATGTTCGATGTGCTGAACGACGCGGAGCGCCGTCAGCTCGCGGACCTTCTGGGTCGGGTCGCTCAGGGCCCCCGGTAGTACCCCACGGCGTCGACCAGGAACTGCGTGGACCCAACGGACCCGTTGAACACGGCCAGCCTGCCCGCGGATCCGAGCCGGGAGACGAACGAGTTGGCGATCGTCTGGCCGGCCACGAAGTTGACGTTCGACACAGCCGCCTTGGACGACCCGAACGGCCACACGATCAGATGCCCACCGGATGCCGGCAGTACCGCCGTCACATTCCCGGCGACCGCGGACACCGCCGTCGCCGGAATGCCCGCCCGCCCGGCAATCGTGACTGCGGTGGTGCTCCCGCGCGCAACGGCGCCGGTCGTCCTGCGGGTGTCCACCAACCTCACCGGTGTCGGCAGGGCGACGAACGTCCCGGGGGCGGTGGCGGTGCCGGCCAGGTAGTAACCGGCCACGTCGAGCAGCAGGTGGACCGGTCGGCTGGTTGCGTTGAACACCTTGAGCTGCCCGGCCGGGATCGGCAGCATCACCAGGTTGGACCGGTTCTGCCCCGACGAGAAGTTGAGGGTCGATACCTTCGGCTGGGCGCCGCCACCCCAGGCGTCGAGATGCCCCGACGACGTCGGGGACACCGCGGTGAGCGTGGCCACCACCGCACTCGCTCCCGCCGGGATGCCACCCCGGCCGGCGACCTGCACCATGCGCGTTCCGGTCCCGGCCACCGGTCCGCCCGACGTCCGGGTGTCGAGGATCCGCGACGGTGTCACGGTGGCGAACGTGCCGCCGAGCACCGGAGCCCCGGCGCGGAAGTACCCGGCGACGTCCACCAGGACATGCGTGCGGCCGGGCAGTCCGCCGAACAGCTGGATCACGCCGCCCGTCCCGACCTTGACCACCATGGTCCCGGCGGTGTTCTGGCCGGCCGCGAAACTCAGCTGGGACACCGCGGGTTTCGGCGCGCCGGCCGCCCACGCCGTCAAGAAGCCCCTGGTAGTCGGTGTCACCGCGGTCACGTTGACCAGAACCGCTGCCACACCCGTTCGCGGCACGCCGCTCACCCCGGCGACGCGGACCGACCGGGTGGACCCACCGGCCAGCGCCCCTCCGGACTGCCGGGTGTCGAGCGTCCGGTGGGCCGGCAGCGCGACGAAGGCCCCGGCCGCGGTGACCTGCCGGGCTGCAGCGGCGGCGCCGGTGGCCGCGGCGATGTCGAGCCGGCGGCGCACCTTGCCGTCCCGGGGATCGGTGATCGCTGCCCCGGTCCCGATCAGCAGATCGGTGATCCCGTCAGGGGTCAGCGCGGGGTCGGCGCTCGCGACGTCGGCGACGGCGCCGGCGACGTGCGGGGCGGCTTGCGACGTCCCGGATTCGGTGATCCCGGCAGCCTTGACCTCCACTCCCGGCGCGAGGATCGAGAGCGTCGGACCGGTCTGCGAGAAGCACGCGACGGTGTCGGCCGCTGGTCGGGCGTCCGTACACAGGTCGAAGCCCCAGCTGATCGCAGCGCTCTCCGAAACCGGGTATGTCGCGCCGACACTGACCGCTCCGGGGGTGCACGCCGGGCTCGAGACTCCCTGCCGGGCCCGGTTTCCGGCGTCGTAGCCGGAATTGCCCGCGGACACGACGGGGATGATGCCCAGTGACCGGAGCCGGCCGAACACTCCGGCGTACCCGGAGGTGGTGCACGGCGAGGTGTTGAACGAGCTGTCGCCCAGGCTCAGGTTGACCGCCCGGATCTTCCGGGCAGGACCGTTGAGGGCGATGTCGTCGAGGGCCTTCAGGACGTCCTCGTCGGTCGCGAAATCGCCGTCGAAGACTCCGTAGACGTACAGCTTTGCCGCGGGCGCCGTCTTCGCGACGATCGCCGAGACGTTGGTGCCGTGCCCGTTCGGATCGGAGTCGCGCAGGCCCGAGCCGGCGATGTCGGTGTAGCGGGCGATCCGGCAGGTGCCAGTGCCGACGCCGCGGGAGCAGTCGCCGAACGCCGCTCCGACGCCTGTCCTGCGTTCGTCGACGCCGGAATCGATGACGGCGACGGAGAAGCCCGCACCGGTGAACCCCGCGGCCTGCGCCTCCGGTTGCCGGATCACCGTCAGGTCGGGGTCGGCCGTCAGCCGATATCTGCGCGGCGCGGTCAGCGAGAGGACGCCGGGTGTCGCCGCGAGCGAGCGCAGGGCCTCGGCCGATTCGGCCCTGACCAGCTCCACCGGCAGCTGGTCGTAGGCGCGGACGGTGCTGACGCCGGGTCCCGCCGCGTCCAGCACGTCCGCCTTCTCAGCGGTCATTTGGGTCGGCACGGCCACGGCAGGGTCGACGGCCATGATCACCTCGACCGGTCCCCGCTCGGCGAGCGCGGTCAATCCGGGCGGAATGGGGACAGGGTCACCCGGATCGTCGACCGGCGGTGCGGTCGTGACGGCACCGGTCGCCACTGCGCCGGTCGGAACAGCACCGGTCGACACGGCACCGGTTGTCCCGGCCGCCTGGGCGGAGGGGAGTGGCGTTCCCAGCAGCCCGGTGGCGATGAGCACGCCGGCCAGGACGACGGCCGCACAACGACGAATTCGGTTCACCGTCATCGGTCACACCCCTGTCATCGGGCCGACCGCGATGGTGACCATCACGTCCCCGCCCGCCCCCGAGCAGCATCCCACACGGGTGACCGGCTGACCCGGTTCAGCGACCGGCGGGCACCCGGCACTGGGCTGTGCGACCCGGCAGCCGATGCCGGTTCCGCGCCACGACGGCGTAGACCCAGGCGGCGAGGTAGGACACCGGCGGCCGGTCGATGACCCAACCGAGAGTGGTCCACCACCAACGGTTCTGCACCTGCAGCAGGGCGGCGACGGCACGGTGGCCGCCTCTGGGGGGTGCGCTGGGTTGCACCCACCACACCTGGCGGGCGGCCTGCTGCGTGGTCAGTCCGAGGTCCGTGAGCGGCAGGAACTGGAACGGCTCGGCCCGGAACGGCTCCGGCAACACCCTGGTCCCGACATCGATGCAGCGCTGGCAGAAGGCGCAGTCGCCGTCGTAGACAAGAACGGCGACATCGGAGCGGACCATCTCCCGATCATCCCCGAGCGGGAGACGGCCGACCCCCCTCCACCAGAACTCAGCCGACCGGCTTGACCGCCCGGACGACGGCGCCGTGCATGCCCGGTGCCGCCTCGTGGGTGAAGACGACCTCCGGGTCGGCGAAGCCGGCCGCCGTCAGGCCGTCCAGGTACTCGCTGCGGGACAGCGCACCGGCGATGCAGCCGACATACGAGCCTCGCTCGGCCCGGTCCGCGGGCGACAGGTCGTCCTCGGCCACGACGTCGGAGATGCCGAGTCGCCCACCCGGTGTCAGCACCCTGAACATCTCCGCGATGACGGCGGGCTTGTCGATCGACAGGTTGATGACACAGTTCGAGATCACCACGTCGATGGATCCGTCCGGCAGTGGGATGTCCTCGATGGTGCCCTTGACGAACTCCACGTTGTTCGCGCCGGCCTTCGCCGCATTCGAGCGGGCGAGCGCCAGCATCTCGTCGGTCATGTCCAGGCCGTAGGCGAAACCGGTGGCGCCGACCCGCTTCGCGGACAGCAGGACGTCGATCCCGCCACCGGAACCCAGATCGAGGACCCGCTCACCCTCGCGCAGATCGGCGACCGCCAGCGGGTTCCCGCAGCCGAGGGACGCGAGGACCGCCTCCTCGGGCAGCCCGTCGGTTTCGCCCGGCGTGTACAGGGCGGCCCCGAAGATGTCCCCCTCGTCGGTGTCGGCGATCGCCGACAGGGCGTCGGCCGGCCCGCAGCAGCTCGTCTGCGGTCCGTCCGACGGACCGCAACAGCTCGCCCCGTTACCGGCGACGACGGTGAGTGCCGCTGCCGCGTAACGATCCCGGACCTCTTCGCGGATGTCCCGCTCGGACATTGTCATGCCTACCTCCTGATATCGACGGACGTCTATGTCTCGCTCCCATTGAAGCCCGGGCATCGAGGATTGTCAATGTCTTTGGCATACTGGTCGTATGACGCCCGCCGCACTGCCCCTGGTCGACGTTGTCTGCTGCGCGCCGGTCGTCCGCGAATCACTCAGCCCCGATGACGCCGTCGCGCTGGCGCACACCCTGAAGGCGCTCGCCGACCCGGCGCGACTCCGGCTGCTGTCCCTGATCGCCGCCCACGAGGGCGGTGAGGCGTGCGTCTGCGACCTCACCGAGCCGCTGGGCCTGAGTCAGCCGACGGTCTCGCATCACCTCAAGGTGCTGACCGACGCCGGTTTGCTGACCCGCGAGAAGCGCGGTGTCTGGGCCTATTTCACGGTCGTGCCGTCGGCACTCGATGCGCTGTCGTCGGCGCTGAGCACGCAGGGCGCACCCCGCGCCGGTTCTGAGGCGCTGGTCTGACGCGCCGTTCTGACGCGCCGTTTCTGACGCCGCCGATCAGCGCTCGCCCTTGACGCCGGCGAGCAGCATCTGCGCGACGTCCAGCACCTCGACGTCGGCGATGTCCCTGCCGGTGGCGGTCGGTGTCTCGCCCTGACGGGCGGTGAGGCCGTCGGTGAGCATGACCTTGCAGAACGGGCAGCCGGTGAGGATCTTCTCGGCTCCGGTGTCGAGCGCTTCGTCGGTGCGTTCGAGGTTGATCCGTTTGCCGATCTTTTCTTCCATCCACATCCGGGCGCCGCCGGCACCGCAGCACAGCGCCCTGGCGGAGTTCCGGGGCATCTCGGTGAGCGTCACCCCTGAGGCCTCGATCAGTTCCCGCGGCGGTGTGTAGACCTTGTTGTGCCGGCCGAGGTAGCACGGGTCGTGGTAGGTGACGTCCTTCTTGGCGGCGCGGTCGGCGGGCTTCTGCACGATCAGCCGGCGATCCCGGACCAGCCGGTTCAGCAGCTGGGTGTGGTGGATGACCTCGTAGTGCCCGCCCAGGTCGCCGTATTCGTTGGACAGCGTGTTGAAGCAATGCGGGCAGGTGACGACGATCTTGCGGGTGGCCCGGTCGCCGAACGCCCCGTTGATGGTCTCGACGGTGGCCTGCGCGAGCATCTGGAACAGGAACTCGTTCCCGGCCCGGCGAGCGGGGTCACCGGTGCAGGTCTCGCCGGTGCCGAGGACGGCGAACCCGACGGCGGCCATGTGCATCAGCTCGGCGACGGCCCTGGTGGTCTTCTTGCCGCGATCGTCGAACGCCCCCGCGCAACCAACCCAGAACAGGTACTCGTGGTCCGGGTCGATGGTGTCGGCGACGACCGGGACCTCGAACGGCAGGTCCTTCGCCCACTCCATCCGGTCCTTCTGGTTCTGCCCCCACGGGTTGCCCTTGTTCTCCAGGTTCCGGAACAACCCGCCGAGCTCGGAGGGAAACTCCGATTCGATCATCACCTGGTAGCGGCGCATGTCGACGATGTGGTCGACGTGCTCGATGTCGACCGGGCACTGCTCCACGCACGCCCCGCAACTGGTGCAGTCCCACAGCACCTCGGGGTCGATGATGCCGCCGATGTTCCGGCCCTGATCGTCCAGCTCCGGCCCGCCGATCAGCGGTCGCTGCGCCTCCAGCATCGCCAGCGGGTCGGCGTGCGCGAACGCCGCGAGGTCGGACTCGGACAGCTTCTCCTCGCCGGTGGCCGGGTCGATCCCACCGCCGGCCCGCAGGTACGGGGCCTTCGCGAACGAGTGATCCCGCAGCGACAGCACGAGCAGCTTCGGCGACAACGGCTTCGCGGTGTTCCACGCCGGGCACTGCGACTGGCAGCGGCCGCACTCGGTGCAGGTGGAGAAGTCCAGCCAGCCCTTCCAGGAGAAGTCCTCCACCCGCCCGACGCCGAAGGTGTCCTTCTCCGGGTCGGCCTCGTCCAGGTCGAGCACCTCACCGCCGGACAGCATCGGCTTGAGCGCGCCGAGCGCTGTGCGGCCGGAGTCCTCGCGCTTGAAGTAGATGTTGAAGAACGCCAGGAACCGGTGCCAGGCCACACCCATCGACAGGTTCCGCGCGACGACGATCGCCCACACCATCGAGATGATCACTTTGATCAGCGCGACCACACTGACCGCCCAGAGCCAGGCCGGCAACCAGCTGCCCAGCCAGGTCGAGATCGGCGCCGCCCACGCCGGGTAGGGCAGCAGGCCGTTGGCGGACTTGAACCCGCGGATGCCGAAGATGCAGATTCCGATCGACAGGATGATCAGCTCGACGAAATACGCCTGGGCGAAATTCGAGCCGGCGAAGCGGGACTTGATGCCCACCCGGCGCGGATGCTGGCGCTGCCGGATGACGATCAACGTCCCGATCCCGAGCACCGTGGTGAGCGCGATGAACTCGACGAAAAGCCCATACCAGGCCTGATTTCCGAGCCAGGGGATCTCGAACGACGGGGAGAACGTCTCCCCCACCGCCTCGACCAGGGTCAGGAACAACGCCCCGAAACCGATCATCACGAACCAGTGCGCGGCCCCGACCACACCCCACTTGAGCATCCGGGTATGACCCAGCGACTCCTTCAGCAAGGTCGCCAGGCGCTGCCCGACCGGCGCCGCCCGGTGTGGATCCGGCTGACCCAACCGGACGTGCCGGTAGATCTGCGCACCGGCCCGGATCAACATCCCGAAGCCCACGACGATGAACCCGACGGCGATCACTCCGAGGGTCAGCGACCACCACGTCATCGGGGGTTCCTCTCGTCATGCTGCAGGGCCAGACGATCGCTGACCGGTGGAACGATACGACAAGGTTACTGGCCGGTAACTTAGGGTCGATGTGCCGGGGAGCCGTGCCGATGATCACATCATCCGCGTTCGCTCCGGCGTCGTCGCAGTTGAGGGCCGCCGAGTGATATCGGGCACCTGAAATGGCTTTTCCGGAACCCGGTTGCGGCGCATACCGTCTAGATGACTGCCGATGATGCATCGGCAGAGCACGGCCTTGATTTCGACAGCTTGAATCCGAATCCGAGGGCCACGGAAGGGCGACGACGCCACGACCGGACAGCGTTCCGGCGCGACGTGGCCTGCCTCTTTCCGAAAGTGGTTACTCCTGTGCTGACTTCCCGTTCTCGGGGACTGTTCGCGGCGTCCGCCGCCGCGTCCCTCCTCCTCGCCGGTTGCGGGACCGCCGGCGAATCCGCCACCCCTGGGGCGGGCGCTGCAGCCCCGTCGACCGGTTCAGCGGCGTCCGCCCCGGCGTCGCCCTCGTGGTCGCCTTCGTCCGCCACCGCCACCAGCGCACCCGCGGTTCCGGACACCGAGCGCTGGCATCCGGTCGCCCACCTCGCCCCGAAATCCGGCGTTGCCGGGGCACCGGGCGGACTGGTCCACCAGGACGGCACGTACCACGCGTTCTACCGTCACCAGGCCTCTGTCGACGCTGTCGACCCGGCCGACGGCGGACCGTCGGACTGGGCGCATGCGACCAGCACCGACCTCGTGCACTGGAAGGATCAGCCGGTTGCCCTGCCCGCCGGGGATGACGACGTGCTGACCGGCTCGATCGCCGTGGACACCGCCGGTGACTCCGGACTGGGCGACGGCAGCACCGCACCATGGGTGGCGGTGTACTCGACAACCGCCGGCAGCGAGACCTCCATCAGGACGGCGTACAGCACCGACAGCGGAACGACCTGGCAGCGCAACGGGACCGTGGACGGCACCTGGGGACTGCAGGACCCGAAGGTCTTCCGCTACGAGGCCGGCGACTACTGGGTGATGACGGCGGCCAACCCCGACGGGCACCGCGTGCAGCTGTACCGGTCCTACGACCTTCAGTCGTGGGAGCCGATCAGCACCTTCGGCAACGCCGGGACGCAGGCCGGGAGCTGGCACAGCCCCGACCTCTTCCCCCTCCCGCTGGACGGCAACGCCGACGACGTCAAGTGGGTGATGCTGGTCAGCACCACGCAGGGCGCGGTCGCCGGCGGATCCGGCGTCCAGTACTTCGTCGGATCCTTCGACGGAACCTCGTTCGAGGCCGAGCACACCGGCCCGGCAGGTGTGGGTGCCGTCCAGCCGACGGAGAATTTCTCCTGGCTCGACTGGGGTCCGGACCTGTTCGCGGCGACCACCTACAACGACGCACCCGACGGCCGGCGCATCGCCCTCGGCGCGCTGGGCAATCAGGCCTATGCCGCCTCCACCCCCACCGGTGCCTGGCGCGGAACGATGTCGCTGCCCCGTGAGCTGACCCTCGAGACCGTCGGCGGGATCCCGCGTCTGACACAGCAGTTGCCGGTCGAGACCGCGTCCGCGTTGGATGCCAAGGGTCCCGCGGTCACCGAGGATTCCGTCGTCACCAGCGGCAACCGCAAGCTCGACAGCGAGGCCAACGGCACGTCGCTGACCGTACAGGCAACCCTGGTTCCCGGTGACGCCGCCGCCGTCGGCGTGACCGTTCTCGGCTCGACCACCGGCCAGCGCGGCACCCGGATCTCCTACTTCACCGAGTCCGGCGTCCTGCAGGTGGACCGCAGCACCGCCGGCAAGGCCGACTTCACCGACACCTTCTCCGCGAACTCCGCGGCACCGGTCAGCCTGGTCGACGGGAAGCTCCCGGTACGGATCGTCGCCGACGGGTCGACCGTCGAGGTGTTCGCCGGCGACGTCGTGCTCAGCACGCTGGTGTTCCCCGCCCAGGGTGACGACGCCGTGTCGGTCTTCGGCTCCGGGAAGGCCACGGTCGAGGACATCTCCGTGACGCCCATCGGCTGAGCGCCTTGCATCGGCTGACCACCCGGGTCAGCGGCGGGTGTCGTCCTGCCGAAAGTTCAGGTGCGCCCGTGACGGGGTCGGCCCGCGCTGCCCCTGGTAGCGCGAGCCGTACTCCGCCGAGCCGTACGGGTGCATCGCCGGTGACGTGAGCCGGAACAGGCACAGCTGGCCGATCTTCATACCCGGCCACAGGGTGATCGGCAGGTTCGCCACGTTCGACAGCTCCAGGGTGATGTGGCCGCTGAACCCCGGGTCGATGAATCCCGCGGTGGAGTGCGTCAAGAGTCCGAGCCTGCCGAGTGACGACTTGCCCTCGAGGCGCCCGGCGAGCGAGTCGGACAGCGAGACACCCTCGAACGTCGAGCCGAGGACGAACTCCCCGGGGTGCAGCACGAACGCATCGTCGCCGTCGACCTCGACCAGCGTGGTGAGGTCGTCCTGCTGCACCTTCGGGTCGATGTGCGTGTAGCGGGAGTTGTTGAAGACCCGGAAGTAGCGGTCCAGCCGGACGTCGATGCTGGACGGCTGGATCAGTGAGGCGTCGAACGGGTCCAACCCGAGGGACCCGGCGTCGATCTCGGCGAGCAGGTCGCGGTCGGACAGCAGCATGGGTAGACCCTAATGCGGCCGCTTGCGGGATTTGGGTAGGCCTGGGCCTGGCGGCCAGCGGCCGTGCGGGGCGGGGGGCGGCGGCCGTGCGGGGCGTCCGGGGTCCACGGGTCGCCATCACCTGGCGTTCCGCACCCGCCAGCGCGGGCCCGCCACCCGCCCACCGGCTCTGGTCTCAGCCCCGCCCGCCGGCTCAGGTCCCAGCACCCGCCCACCGGCTCGGGCCCCAGCACCTGCCCGGTTCGTCGAGAGCCACGTCAGCAGGGAAAACCTGTTGCTGGAGCGGCCTTCCCTGCTGATATGGCACTCGATAATTCCGCCGGCCGTTCGCACGACCGGTGGCGTGCACCCAGAGTGACGTAGGTCGCGTTGTGTGACTGCGCCCTTTCGGTCACCCTGATGTTCACTGAACAAAAGTCAATGTGGCCTGCGATCCCGGCAGCGCCGTGCTCGCACGGACGAGGGGAGAGCCATGGTCGAGATTGTGTTCGCGACGATGCTTCTGGTCGGCTTGCCGGTTGCGTATTTCCATGGCAAGCGTGCCGGCTTCGAACGTCACCACTGCCTGTGGGTGCCGGAATCCCAGGACCGCGCGCCACAGACCTACGTCACCCTGCCCTGCCCGGCCTGCGGCCAGGGCGTGGACTGCGCGCTGCACCTGCAGCACCGGTTCCTCGACGGCGTTCCGCTGGTGAGCGCGACGGTGGACGCCACCGATCTCGAGCACCACACCCTGACGCACGTCGACGAACTGAACCGCCCCGCGGCCTGACGCGCGTCGCTGTCCCCGGCTCTGGCCGATGTCGGGTGCGGCGTGCGCTCGCGCTGCCGAGCCGGTACTCCTGCCGTCTTGGGTATAGTGGCCAGGCCTACGCGGGCGTAGTTCAGTGGCAGAACTTCAGCTTCCCAAGCTGATAGCGCGAGTTCGATTCTCGTCGCCCGCTCTCAGAACGAACCACGTTGCCGAACCAGCAACAGGACTGGCACCGCCGGGTTGCGATGGGCGACAGTTGCCGGGTGACCCACGACATCGAGGCAGACTCACCCGCGTCCAACCGTTCTCGCAATGCCGACCCGTACATCGGAGACCCCGCGGTGCAAGCGGAATGGGACGGTCGCTACCTCGACCGCGATCAGCTGTGGAGCGGGCAGCCCAACGGCGCCCTGGTGACGGAGGTCGCCGGTCTGAAGCCTGGCCGGGTGCTGGATGTCGGCTGTGGTGAAGGTGCGGACGCCATCTGGCTCGCATCCCGGGGATGGGACGTAACGGCACTCGAGGTGTCGGGGGTGGCGCTGGAGCGGGCGGCGACGCACGCGCGGGACGCCGGTGTCACCATTCGCTGGGTGCATGCGGGACTGGTGGAGGCAGCGCTCCCGTCAGCGTCATTCGACCTGGTCTCCGCGCAGTACCCGGCCCTGCTCCGGACGTCCGACAACGCGGCCGAGCGCGCGATGCTGGCGGCCGTTGCACCGGGCGGTGTGCTGCTGCTGGTGCACCACGCCGGCATGGACACCCACGTCCCGGAGGACGGCGCCTTCGACCCGGCCGATTACGTCTGGCCCACGATGGTCGCTGAGCTGATGGACAACGACTGGCAGGTCGAGGTCGACGAACAGCGCCCGCGGATCGCGCCCGACGGCGGGGCCGGCGCGCACCACACCGACGACATCGTGCTCCGGGCCCGCCGGCTTCGCTGACACGCCCTCTATCTCGTCACCCTGCACACCGCGCCCCGCCGCACATGTCCACTTCCGCCCCGCCCCGCACCTCCACACCGGCACCCCGCACCGCGTCCTACCCGGATCCAGATGTCGATTCCGGTCGTGAAATGGCGGCCGACGGAGCCGGAGTCGACGACTCGACCTGCAGCGGGGCGACATTGAGACTCGGCGACCCTGAGTACTGGGAGCTTTGAGAGTGGGCGGGCTCTGAGAGCGCGGGACCAGGGGCGGACTCCGGAGAGCGGGGCCAGCCGCCGACGATGAACTCGATTGACCGTCCCGACGACCCCCGCCCACACTGCGGGTATGGCGCTGCGGATCCGGCTGCTCGGGGCCGTCGAGATCTCCGACGACGGGGCGCCGCTGCGAATCGACTCGAGCAGGGCCACGTCGCTGCTCGCCTACCTCCTCCTCCACCGGGACGCCCCGCAGCCACGCGCGCACCTGGCCGTCCTGCTGTGGCCCGACACCACCGACGCGCAGGCACGCACCAACCTCCGGCACGTCTTGCACATCCTGCGCAGAACATTGCCCGACGCCGACCAGTTCGTGGACGTCACGGCACGGACCCTGCACTGGCGGGCGGACGCACCGTGGGAGCTGGATGTTGCCGAGTTCGACGCCGCCCTGGCCGAGACGGGTGAGGGCCCGGAACAGCTGCAGCGGGCGGTCGAGCTGTACCGGGGCGAGCTCCTCCCCGGGTGCTACGACGACTGGCTGCTGACCGAGCGCGAGCAGATCCGCCGACGCTTCGTCGCGGCACTCCGCCGACTGGTCGAGCTCCTGCAAGCGACAGGCCAGGACGCACAGGCTCTTTCGTACGCGGAGCAGTTGCTCATCGCCGACCCGCTGGACGAGAGCACCTACCGCCTGCTGATGAGGCTGCACTCCGCACGCGGCGATCGGGCTCGGGCGCTGCGGGTGTATCACGCCTGCACCTCGACCCTGGAGCGGGAACTCGGTGTCGCCCCGTCAGCGGCGACCCGGCAGGCCTATGAGGCGTTGGTCGCCACGGAGAAGCCGGGCGCCGCCACTCCTGCCCTCGTTGCGTCGCCGTTCGTGGGCCGGAGCCGGGAGCGCGCGCAGCTGACCTCGGTGTGGAAAGCGGCGGAGTCCGGCCGCGCATCGCTGGTGCTGGTCAGCGGCGAGGCCGGGATCGGCAAGACCCGGCTGGTCGAGGATCTTCGCGGGTGGTGCGCGCGCCGCGGCGCTGCCACGGCCAGAGCCCGTTCGTACGCGGCGGAGGGTGCGTTGGCGTACGGCCCGATCACCGCCTGGCTGAGGTCAGCGGCACTGCGCGGCGTCCTGCCTGCGCTTCCCAGACCGCACCTGGTGGAGCTCGCGCGGTTGCTGCCGGAGTTGCTGGCCGAGATCCCCGACCTTCCGGCACCGGCCCCGCTGCCGGAGAACGACCTGCGGCATGCACTGTTCGACGCCGTCGCGCGGGCAGTGCTCGCGGCCGGCCGCCCGTTGCTGCTGATCCTTGATGACATCCACTGGTGCGATCGGGAGACGCTGCTGCTTCTGCACTACCTGCTGCGAACGGGCGCCGGCGCACGGATGCTGGTGGTGGCGACCGCCCGGTTTGAGGATGTGCACGACGAACTCGCCGATCTCCTAAGGGCTCTGAGCCGGATGGATCGGCTCTCCACCATCGAGCTGACCCGGCTGACTCTGGACGACACCGCGTCCCTGGCCGCGCGACTGTCCGGAGCCACCGCGCAAACACCTGCGGCGGAACGGTTGTGGCGTGAGACGGAGGGCAACCCGCTGTTCGTCGTCGAGGCCGTCAGGGCCGGCTGGCCGAGTGGTGGAAGCGTCACGCCGAAGGTGCAGGCCGTCATCGAGTCGCGGCTCGCGCAGCTGTCGGATCCTGCCCGGGAGCTGGTCGGGGTGGCGGCGGCCATCGGACGGGACTTCACGGTCGACGTGCTGACCGCAGCGGCCGACCGGAACGAGGACGCCGTCGTCGAGAGCCTCGACGAGCTGTGGCGACGGCGGATCGTCCGCGAACAGGGTGACAACCTCTACGACTTCAGCCACGACAAGATCCGCGCGGTCGCCTACGCCGGGGTCAGCCCCATTCGCCGCCGGCAGCATCACCGGCGGATCGCGCGTGCTCTGGAACTCACGGCCGCAGACGCGCCGGGCCCGGTCAGTGCGCAGATCGCAACGCATTTCGAACTGGGTGGCGCGCCGGCCGATTCCGTCGACTGGTTTCTGCGCGCCGCTGAAGCGTCCCATCAGCTGTCCGCCGACACCGAGGCCGTCCGGCTGCTCGACAGGGCGAGTGTGCTGCTGGCCACCCTGCCCCCGTCGCGGGAGCGGAACAACCGGGAGCTGAAGATTCTCACAGCCCTGCCGGCCCCATTGGCGTCGGTGGAAGGGTATGCGTCGTCACGGTTGTCGCTCGCCCAGCAGCGGGCTCTCGATCTTGCCGAGGCTCTCGGCAGCGAGCTCGCTCCGTCACTGGTGTGGTCGCTCGCGTTCGCCGCGCTGTCCCGGGAGGACTTCGCCGACGCCGAACGATTCGCCGGTGAACTCCTCGAACGCGGCAGGCGTGACGGCGATGATGTCCTTGAAGTTGAAGGCGCCTGCCTGCAGGGGCTGGCTGCCTTCTGGCAGGCGGACCTTGCGTCGGCGCGTGGGCACTTCGAGCGGGCGCTGGAGCGGTACGACCCTGCACAGCGCACCGCTCACCTGCTCCGCTACGGGCAGGACCCTGGCGTGGTGTCGCTCGCCCGGCTCGGCAACACGCTCTGGTTCCTCGGCGACGCCGACGGCGCGGTGGCCCGGCGCGACGCCGCGCTGGGCCTTGCCGACGTCATCGATCACCCCTTGACAACCGCTGCGGCACTGGTGTTTTCCGTCCTGCTCGCAGTCGACATGGGTGACGAGGCGCGGATCCGCGAGTACAGCGGCAGGCTGGCCCGGCTCGATCATGAGGCGGCGCCGATCCGGGTCGCCACCCGCGCGCTCCTGGGGTACGTCAGCGTCCTGGACGGCCGCCCCGAGGAGGGGCTGCGGGCGATCCGGGACGCCCTGGTCGACGCCGGTCCGCATCCGCCGGCACCCGGCCTGCGGGCCATGCTGGAACGCCTGCGACTCGCAGCGGCGGTCGCCGTCCCCGATCCCGAAGAGGCCGCCGCCGCTGCCGATCAGCTGCTGCGACTGGGTGGTCCGGGCCGGCTCTGGGCCGCAGCGGCGCATCGATACCGCTCCGGGACCGCCTCCCGAACGGTCGGGAACGCCTGACGGAACGATCGCGGAACGCTGCCTGGGCGAACCTCTTTCCGGGCCCGAGAGTCGGGCTCGAGAAGAGGCAGGGATCTCGGCGATGGACACCAACGAATTCAGCGTGCTGCGCGGCCGCTTCCGTGGCGCGCTGCTCAGACCGGGCGAAGAGGGCTACGACGACGCCCGCCGGGTCTGGAACGGGGCGATCGACAGACGCCCTGCACTGATCGCCCGGTGCGCCGGGGCGGACGACGTGCAGGAGGCCGTGCGGTTCGCGCGGGACCGCGACCTGACTGTCTCCGTTCGCGGTGGCGGGCACTCGGTGTCCGGGCACGCGGTGTGCGACGACGGCGTGATGATCGACCTGTCCGCCCTCAAGGCGGTCGCCGTCGATCCAGCGGCGCGGGTCGTCCGGGCGGCCGGCGGATTGCTCTGGTCGGAGCTGGACCTGGCCACCCAGCGGTACGGACTGGCCACCACCGGCGGCTCGATCAGCTCGACCGGGATCGCCGGGGTCACCCTCTGCGGCGGCTTCGGTCACCTGATGCGGCACCACGGACTGAGCGTCGACAACCTGCGCGCCGTCGACGTTGTCACGGCTGACGGCAAGATGCTGCACGTCGACGAAGGGGTCGAACCGGAACTGCTGTGGGGGCTGCGCGGCGGTGGCGGCAACTTCGGCATCGCGACGGCGTTCGAGTACGACCTCCACCCGGTCGGGCCGCTGGTGCTCGGCGGACCGATCTTCTGGCCGCTGGACCAGGCGCCCGAGGTGATGCGGTTCCTCCGCGAGTTCGCCAGGTATGCGCCGGACGAGCTGGGCATCGCGATCGTCGCAAACCTGGCCCCGCCGATGCCGTTCCTGCCGGCCGACAGCTATGGGACACCGGTGTTCGGACTCCTGGTCGTGTGGTCCGGCGACATCGCCGCCGGCCGGAAAGCCCTGGCCCCGCTCCGCGCCGTCGGCACCCCGCTCGGCGAGATGATCGCCCCGGTCCCCTACCGGTCACTGCAGTCGATGCTCGACGGCAGCGCATCCCCCGGTAACCCCGCCTACTGGCGATCCCACAAGCTGCCGGACCTTTCCGACCCGGTGATCGACACCATCATGACGCTGGCCGCGTCGATCACCTCGCCGCTGTCACTGCTGAACGGCTGGGCGATCGGCGGTGCGGTCAGCCGGGTCGACGCGGAGGCCACCGCGGTCGGGCCCCGGGAGGTCGGCTTCGAGCTGCGGATGGTCGCCGTCTGGCGGCCCGCTGATCCGGAGCCCGAACGTCACCGGGACTGGGTGCGACACGGCTGGGAAGCCCTGCAGCCGTACAGCAGTGGTCAGTTCGCCAGTTTCCTCTCCGACGAGGGCGACGCCGGTGTCCGCTCGGCCTACGGTGACCGGCTCGGCCGACTGACGGCCCTGAAGGACACGTACGACCCGACCAATTTCTTCCATCACAACGCGAACATCCCCACGAGCAAAGGAGAAACCCGATGAAGGTCCTGGTGACCGGAGCAACCGGAAATGTCGGCGCCCAGGTGGTGCGGGCAGTCGCCGAAAAGGGAGTGGCCACCCGCGCGTTCGTGCGCGATCGCGGTCGCGCCGCACACGTGCTGGGCACCGACATCGAGCTGAGCATTGGCGATCTCGCCGATGGGGCATCGGTCAAACGCGCCGTCACGGGTGTCGACCGGATTTTCCTGGCCTGCGGCAACGTGCCCGGCCAGGTGGAGTACGAATCGGCCGTGATCGACGCCGCCGCCGATGCGGGCGTCGGCCTGATCGTCAAACTGTCCAGCCCGAGCCCGGCGCTGGATTCTCCGTTGGTCTTCGACCGCTGGCACGCCGAGATCGAGGACCACCACCGGCGGAGCGGCGTTCGGTCGGTGATGTTGCGACCGAGGACGTTCATGACGAATCTGCTCGCGTACGCCGACACCGTCCGGCAACTGGGAAAGATCTTCGCACCGGCCGGTGATGCGGCGATCACCTTCCTCGATCCGCGTGATCTCGCCGCGGTCGCTGCCGCCGTCCTCACCGGCCACGTGGACGACGACCAGCCGGTGGATTACACCGTGACCGGTCCGGAGGCCATCACGTTCACCCGGATCGCGCAGGACCTGACGGCTGTCACAGGCCGGGAGATCGAGTACGTGAACGTCCCCGACGAGGCGGCCCGCGGCGCGATGCTGGACGCCGGACTCCCGGAGATGGTCGTCGACTTCATCCTGGGCGTCTTCCGGTCACAGCGGGCGGGCAGCATGACCCGGACAACAGATGTGGTGCCGGCGCTGACCGGGCGGGGCGCACGGAGTTTCGCCGACTTCGCCCGGGATCACCGCGCGCTGTTCGGGGCTGCCCCGAACGACAGCACCGACATCCCTTCGCCCGCAGCGGCACCCGCCGGGTAGCGGCGGCGAGAGCTCAGCGGGGGGACGCATGAAGAACCGACATCTGTGGTGCCTGTACGTCCCGTCCCGGGCGATCACCGTCATCGCCCGGGACGGGAGTCCGTCATGTCCGCATCCGAGGTAGCCCAGTCCGACGTTGCGCTGCTCGCCGGGACGGTCTCGACCGTCATCTTCGTCGCCAGTTATCTGCCCATGCTGGTCAAAGCCTTTCGCAGCAAGGATCTGTCGTCCTACAGCGCGACGAACCTGGTGCTGGCCAACGTCGGCAACCTGGTCCACTCGGTGTACGTGTTCAGCCTGCCCGCCGGACCGCTGTGGGCGTTACACGCGTTCTACCTCGGCGGGAGCGCGCTGATGCTGACCTGGTGGTCGCGGTACCGGCGCGCCTCTCAGGCGCGGGCGGCCCGCCAGCCGGTCCAGCGGGTGACGGTGGACCCCACCACCACACCCGTGGGCGGAACTTGTTCGTACTGCTGGTATCTCACGGTCAGGGCGGCCAGTGCGCGCCGACGCTCGGTACCTTCGAGCACTGAGGCACGGGCGTCGGCACGCACCCACCAGAGCTGCTCCCAATCGTCGTCGTAACGGTCGACGAGGAAGCAGACCTGTGGGTTCGCCGCGATGTTGTCCAGCCGGCGCAGCGCCGAAGTCGACTTCGGCTTGTGATCGACGGCGAAGACGATCATCTGCGACGCGGACGACGGGCGGTCGGGATGGGCGGCCGGCACCTCCTCGACCGGTGCTGTAATGACGGCGAACGTCACCGGCACCAGATGCGGCACGAGCGCCGGGCCGACCGTCGCCAACCGGGCCACTCGGGCGTTGCCGAATATCTGCCTGGCCTGGTCGGCGGGGATGCGCATACCGGTTCCGTCCTGAGCTGCTGGGCCACTGAGCTGCTGGGGCCACTGGGTTGTTGGACTCTCAGGGACGGGCCCCTATTTGGCAGAGGCATAACAGTCGACCACGACGGGGCGTACCGGGGTGAGCACGGACGCGCCGGGAAAGACCAGTCTGCGGGCCGCCTCGGCGGCGGCGACTGTGAGGTCCGCAACCTCCTCGGCGCTGCCGTCCGGGACGTGCACGATCAGTTCGTCATGCTGGAAGAACACCAACTCGGCACCCGGCACCTCCCGCAGATCGCGGCGCAGACCGGACAGCCACACCGACGCCCAGTCCGCGGCCGAGCCCTGGACGACGAAGTTGCGGGTGAACCGGCCGCGGTCCCTGATCACCTGGTCCGTGCGGCGCCGCTCGGCGTCGGTCGCATCCTGCTGGGACCCGATCTCGACCACCTCGCGCCAGCCGGCTCCTGGCGGCGGGCACGCCCGGCCCAGCACGGAGTGCACGATGCCGCCTGCCTCCCCCCGCCGGGCGGCGTCCTCGACGCAGGCCATCGCGGCGGGGTACCGCCGGCGCAGGGTGGCCACCAACCGGCCCGCCTCGCCGGAGGTCGCGCCGTACATCGCACCCAGCATGGCCACCTTTGCGCTGCCCCGGTCGCCGCCGAACCCGTCTTCCGCCAGCGCCGTGTACAGGTCGATGTCCGCTGAGATCGCCTGCAGCGCAGGGTCCGCCGAGATCGCCGCCAGGACCCGCGGCTCGAGCTGGGCGGCGTCGGCGACGACCAGCCGGTGGCCGGGGTCGGCGACGACGGCGCGGCGGAGCGCCTTGGGGATCTGCAATGCGCCGCCGCCCCGGGTGGCCCACCGTCCTGACACCACCCCGCCGGGGATGTACTCGGGGCGGAACCGCCCGTCCCTGGCCCATTCGTCGAGCCAGTTCCAGCCGTTCGCCGAGTTCAGCCGGGCCAGCTCCTTGTAGTGCAGCACCGCAGGAACCGCCGGGTGATCGACGTCCTTGAGCACCCACGACCGGGTGCTGTCGATGTCGAATCCGGCCCGCCGGAACGCGGCGCGGAGATCGACGACCGAATCCGGGTTGACGGCGAAACCGAACGCTGCGGAAATCTCGGCCGCCAACTCCACCAGCCTGAGCGGACGCTCACCCGCCGCCGGCCGCGGACCGAGCATCTCGGTCAGCCGGTTCTGATGGATGTCCGCCCGCCATGGAAGCCCAACCGCCCCCATTTCTGCCGCCGCCAGCGTCGAGGCGGATTCCGCGGCCAGCAGCAGGCCCAGCGCCCGGTTCTCGCCCGCCCGCTCGCGCTGATCGGCCACGGCCACCCGCAACACCTCGATCGGGTCCACCGATGACCGGACGATGTCGAGCGCGTCCGGTTCGAACAGCGTCGGCTCGATGTGCGCCGCGGGTTCCGGGTCCGGCGGTACCTCGGCCCCGGTCGCTCGGGCATGAACGGCCGCGGCCGAGCTCGGAGCCCCGAAAACGCCGGCCCGGCCGAGCAGGATCCGTTCCGTGGCAGTGACGTCGTGGCAGCGCTCCACGCGAATCCCAGCGGCCAGCAGGTCCGGGTAGATCGTCGCTGTGCTGTCCCAGAGCCAGCGCTCATCCAGCTGCGCCCACTCGGCCAGTTCGGCGGCTGCCGCCACATCGATCCGCGGCCCGGTCGGCCGCCCGGCGTCGTCCATCCGCTGGAGGGAATACCCCTCGGCCGTCCGGGCGAGCGCGAGCACGGTCAGGACTGTTTGTTGTCCCGCAGCGATTGCCGGATGCGCTCCAGGGCCTCCTGCGCGGACTTCTCCCGTTCGGCTGCCCGCTCCTGGGCGGACGTCGCCTCCCAGGTCTGCTGCGCGAGTTCCGCGGCGCCGGCGGACGTGGCGTAACGGCCCTCGATCTTGTTGCGGACGAAGTCGAGTGACGGCACGCCGTACTTGTCGTAGTCGGGCGCCACACCCGGTGGGTCGGCCGGCAGCGACGGCGGCGGATCCGATTCCACCGACCGCACCGCCGGACCGGCCGGATCGGACTGCGGGCCCGCCAGCGTGAAGGTGTCCGATTCGTTCTGGTCCGCCGTGTTCGGGTCACCGGCCCCCGCGTGATTCGCGGGCGGATCCGTTTCCGGCTTCACGGTGTCGTTCTGGTGCTCGGTCATCGCGCCTCCCCGTTGACTGCACACCAACCGTACGTCCCGGGATACCCGCGCGGGCAGCACCGTCCACTGCTTGCCCATTGCACCGATGCCTGGCACGGACGGCGCTGCGAACGCAATTCTGCGAGGGACAGGTTCAGCGAACACAACAAACCGCCCCGCAGCTGCTCGTCCCGCCGCCGGAGCACCGCGTCGTGGAGACATCGAACAGGTCGTCGCTCCGACACGGCGGCGACTCTGCTGAGCGACCGGCTCACCCGTTGGTGGATCCGACAACCGGATCGGGTCCCTGCCGGGAAGAAGCAGCGGACAACGCTTCTCGCCGCGGCGCGCTCGGGGACAACGCTGTCGGGTATGGGTGGATCGTGATTGTTGTCACGAATGACAAACGGGCGCACACTGGCGGCCAAGGTCCGTCCCACCGTCGCGCAGACCCCACCCTCGATTCACCGGCCAAGCGAAGTTGATGCCGGCGTATCGAGTCGATCTGCCGACCGGGACAGGCAGCTGCAGCTCCGAACGGCGAAAGGTCCTCCATGCAGACACCCGCTCCTGTCGACTACGCCAGGGCCCACAGCGTTCAGGAAGCCCTCGAACTACTGGAGCGGTACGGCCCGGACTCGAGCCTGCTGGCCGGCGGGCACAGCCTGATCCCGATGATGCGATTGCGGATCGCCCAACCCGAACGCGTCATCGACATCAACGACCTCACCGAACTCGATTACATCCGCGCGGTCACCGACAGCCCACCCGGCGGGCCACCACCGCACCTGGCGATCGGCGCGATGACCCGGCACCGCAGCATCCTGGCGTCCGCGGTGATCGGCGAGCACTACGCGATCCTGCACGACGCCGAGCGGGTGATCGCCGACCCGATCGTCCGCAATCGCGGCACGGTCGGCGGTTCGCTCTGCCAGGCCGACCCGGCTGAGGACCTGTCGGCGGTGGCCGCCGCCGTGCGGGCCGATCTTGTCCTGCAGTCCAGGGACGGAACGAGAGTCGTTCCGGCGCGGGAGTTCACCGACGGCCCCTACAACACGGTCCTCGAGGACGCCGAGATGCTGGTGGAGGTGCGGTTGCCGATCCGGCCGGGAGCCGGCAGCGCGTACGAGAAGGTCGAACGGCGGGCCGGCGACTGGGCGGTCGCCTCCGTCGGGGCGTTCGTGGTGCTGGACGGTGACACGGTCGCCGATGTGGGGCTCGGGCTGGCCGCGCTGGGCGCCGACCACGGCTGCGTCCCGGACGCCGAGGAGTACCTCCGCGGCCGGGTGCTGTCAGAGGACAGCATCGTCGAGACCGCACGACTGGCGGCCGCGGCCAGCAACCCCAGCGCCGACCAACGCGGGCCTGTTCTCTACAAGAAGCACTTGGCCGACGAGCTCACCCGACGCGCGCTGCGACGTGCCGCGGCGCGGGCCCAGGGAAGGATCTGACATGCAGGTGAAGATCACCGTCAACGGGGTCGAGCACACCGACGAGATCGAGCCGCGACTGCTGCTCGTGCACTACCTACGCGAGGCCCGGCGGCTGACCGGCACCCACTGGGGATGCGACACCTCGCAGTGCGGAACATGTGTCGCTTGGCTGGACGAGGAGCCGGTGAAGACCTGCACCGTGCTAGCGGCGATGGCCGACGGTCATCGGGTGCGCACGGTCGAAGGGCTCGCGACGAACGGAAAGCTGGATCCCGTGCAGGAGGGATTCATGAGCGAGCACGGCCTGCAGTGCGGTTTCTGCACGCCGGGAATGATGATGACCGCCCGGCACCTGCTCGACCACAACCCCGATCCTGACGAGCAGACGATCCGGGAGGCGATCTCCGGCCAGATGTGCCGCTGCACCGGCTACGAGAACATCGTCCGCGCCGTTCGCGCCGCCGCCGGCCATCCCTCGCAGCCCTCCGGGCAGGCCGCTGCCGATCCCGCCACCAACGGCGCCAGCACCGTGGTCGCCGAGCCCAGCCAGGAGGTACCGGCATGACGGCCACCATCCCCGACGCACCGCTCACCCGGTCGGCGGTCGAGCGCTCGCCCCGGATCAGCGCCGCCGGCAACCCGATCGGCTTCGGCCGGATGCCGCGCAAGGAGGACGCGAGATTCCTTCGCGGGCAAGGCAAATACGTCGACGACGTGACGATGCCCGGCATGCTGCACTCCGCCATCCTGCGCAGCCCGTACGCGCACGCCCGCATCCGGTCGATCGACACCACCGCTGCCGCAGCACTTCCCGGCGTGCACGCGGTCATCACCGGCGAGACGCTGACCGGACTCGGTCTGGCCTGGATGCCGACGCTGTCCGCGGATGTGCAGGCGGTGCTGGCCACCGACAAGGTGCGTTTCCAGCACCAGGAGGTCGCGTACGTCGTCGCCGACACCAAGTACATCGCCCGTGACGCCCTGGAACTGATCGAGGTCGACTACGAGCCACTCGCCCCGGTGGTGGATGCCAAGCGGGCGCTGGACCCCGACGCCCCGGTGATCCGGGACGACATCGAGGGCAAGACCGACAACCACATCTTCGACTGGGAATCGGGCTCCGCCGAGGAGACCGCGCGGGTGTTCGACGGCGCGGAGGTGGTCGTCACGCAGGAGATGCTCTATCCCCGCGTGCATCCCGCGCCGATGGAGACCTGCGGCACCGTCGCGTACATGGACCCGGTGACCGGAAAGCTGCTGGTCTACTCGACCAATCAGGCACCGCACGCGCATCGTACGATCTATGCGCTGGTCGCCGGCATCCCCGAGCACAAAATCCAGATCATCTCGCCCGACATCGGCGGCGGCTTCGGCAACAAGGTCGGGATCTATCCCGGGTACGTGCTGGCGGTCGTCGGGTCGATCGTCACCGGGAAGCCGGTCAAGTGGATGGAGGACCGCAGCGAGAACCTGATGGCGACGTCCTTCGCCCGGGACTACCACATGACCGGCAGCATCGCGGCGACGAAGGACGGCACGATCCTCGGCCTGAAGGTCGACGTGCTGGCGGACCACGGCGCTTTCAACGGCACCGCGCAACCCACCAAGTTCCCGGCCGGCTTCTTCCACATCTTCACCGGCAGCTACGACCTACAGGCGGCGTATTGCAGCGTCAAGGGCGTCTACACGAACAAGGCGCCGGGCGGCGTCGCCTACGCCTGCTCGTTCCGGATCACCGAGGCCGTCTACCTGGTCGAGCGGATGGTCGACATCCTCGCGGCCGAGCTGAAGATGGACCCGGCCGAACTGCGGCTGAAGAATCTGCTGCGGCCGGAGCAGTTCCCGTACGTCTCGAAAACCGGCTGGGAGTACGACTCCGGCGAATATCCGCGGGCCCTGAAATTGGCGATGGAAATGGCCGGGTATCACGAGCTCCGCCGGGAGCAGGCCGAGAAACGTGCCCGCGGTGAGCTGATGGGCATCGGGATCTCCTTCTTCACCGAAGGTGTCGGTGCCGGACCCCGCAAACACATGGACATCCTCGGCCTGGGCATGGCGGACGGCTGCGAGCTGCGGGTGCACCCGACCGGCAAGGCGCAGGTGCGGCTCTCGGTGCAGACGCAGGGCCAGGGACACGAGACGACGTTCGCGCAGATCGTCTCGGAGGAACTGGGGATACCGCCGGAGGACATCGAGGTGATCCACGGCGACACCGACAACACGCCGTTCGGGTTGGGCACCTACGGGTCCCGCTCCACGCCGGTGTCCGGTGCCGCCGCGGCCATCGTGGCACAGCGGGTCAGGCAGAAGGCGAAGATCATCGCCGCCGCCTCCCTCGAGGTCAGTGCCGACGACCTGGAGTGGGATCACGGCCGTTGGCAGGTGAAGGGCGACTCCGAACAGGGCCGCACGATCGCCGAGATCGCCATGCTCAGCCACGGGACGCTGACCCTGCCCGAGGGCGTGGAGGGCCATCTCGACGCCTCGGTCGTCTACGACCCGCCGAACCTCACCTACCCGTTCGGGGCGTACATCTGCGTCACCGACGTCGATCCCGGCACCGGGGTGGTCAAGGTCCGCCGGTTCATCGCGGTGGACGACTGCGGCCCGCGGATCAACCCGATGATCGTCGAGGGCCAGGTGCACGGTGGTCTCGCGGACGGCATCGGGATGGCCCTGATGCAGCTGATCGCCTTCGACGAGGACGGCAATTGCGTCGGCGGCTCATTCATGGACTACCTGCTGCCGACCTCGATGGAATGCCCCAGCTGGGAGCTCGGTGAGACGGTCACGCCGTCGCCGCACCACCCGCTCGGCCTCAAGGGCGTCGGCGAATCGGCCACCGTCGGTTCCCCACCGGCCGTGGTGAACTCGGTGCTGGACGCCATCGCCCCGTTCGGCATCCGGCATGCGGACATGCCGCTGACGCCGGCCAACGTCTGGATGGCGATGCAGGGGACGCCGATGCGCACCGATCTGGCGGTCACATGACGCCCGGCTGCGCCACCCTGCCCGCCCGTCACCGGCCGCCTCGGGTTTTCTGGTGAGCAACGCCGAACTGGACGTCCGCGCGACGCAATTGCGCGAACAGGGTGTGCCCTTCGTCAGGGCACGCGTGGTGTCGGCCGAGCGGCCGACCTCCGCGAAGGCCGGTGACGAGGCCATCATCCATGCCGACGGTTCGATCGAGGGGTTCGTCGGCGGGACGTGTGCGGAGAGCACCGTGCGCGCACAGAGTCTGATGCTGCTCGACTCGAGACAGCCACTGTTGCTGCGCATCACGCCCACCGACGAGCAGTCGGTGGGCACGGTCGACAGGTCTCCGGCTGCCGGTACCCGCACGGTGCACAACCCGTGCCTGTCCGGCGGAACGCTGGAGATCTTCCTGGATCCGGTGGTGCCCCCGCCGCTGGTACAGGTGCACGGAGTGGGCCCGATCGCCGCGGCGGTCCGCCGGCTCGCCGTCGAACTCGGCTACCGGGCCGCTGACGTCGAGCCCTCGATCATCGACGGAGCAACCGCGGTGGTCGTCGCCTCACACGGCCGGGAGGAGGTCGAGACCCTCGCCGCCGCCCTGGATGCCGGAGTGCCGTACGTGGCGCTGGTCGCCAGCCGGAAGCGGGCGGCCGGTGTGCTGGCCGATCTGGCCTCCGCCCGGCCGGACCTGGCCGGGCCGCCGTCGGAGCGTGTGCGCAGCCCGGCAGGATTGGACATCGGGGCGAGAACCGCGTCGGAGATAGCACTGTCGATCCTGGCCGAGGTGGTGTCGGCGCGAGCCGGCCTCCTCGCGGCCACCGAGGATGGTGAGGAACCGGCGGCGAACAACAGCCGGCCGGCTGCTGTGACCGCTGTCGATCCGGTGTGCGGGATGACGGTGGCCGCGGTCGAGACAAGCCTGCATCTGGACCACGAGGGACGCCGGTGGTACTTCTGCGGGCCCGGCTGCCTGCGCACCTTCGCGACGCACCCCGCTGGGTACGCTGAATCGTGACTCTGCCGGCCGACCTGTCCGCGATCGTTCCCGACGTCCCGGCGTTGCGCGACGTGCTCGCCGGTGCGGGGTATCTCGCCGATGACGGGTTGGCAACGGCGCTGTTCTGTTCGGTGCGGCTCGGCCAGCCGTTGCTGCTGGAGGGCGAGGCCGGCGTCGGGAAGACCTCCGCCGCGAAAGCCGTCGCCGCAGCGCTCGGGACACCGCTGATCCGGCTGCAGTGCTACGAGGGCATCGACATCGCCGAGGCCGCCTACGAGTGGAATTACCCACGGCAACTGCTGGCGATCCGGCTTTCCGAGGCGAAGGGCGACGCCCTCGGCGCGGACGACCTCTTCCGCCGGGACTACCTGATCGAGCGGCCGCTGCTGCGCGCGGTCGAGCACCCCGGCCCGCTGCCCGCTGTGTTACTGATCGACGAGATCGACCGCGCCGACGAGCATTTCGAGGCGTTCCTGCTCGAACTGCTGGCCGAGCGGTCGATCACCGTCCCCGAGATCGGCACCATCACCGCCGCGGTCCCGCCGATCGCGATCCTCACCTCGAACCGCACCCGGGACCTGCACGATGCGCTCAAGCGGCGTTGCCTCTACCACTGGATCGACCACCCCGACCTTGCCCGGGTGGTGGCCATCGTCCGCGAGCGGGTACCCGGCGCGACGGAGGCGCTCGCGGCGCAGACCTCGGCGGCCACGGGTCGGCTGCGCACCCTGGACCTGCAGAAATCGCCGGGCACCGCAGAGGTGATCGACTGGGTGCAGGCCCTGCACGTGCTGGGCTATCCGCAGCTCGACGTCACCGCCGCGGCAGCCACTCTCGGCTCGGTGCTGAAGTACCGCGAGGACCGGGAGGTTGCCGTCGGGGCCGGTCTCGGCTGGGTCGTCGGTGAGTGAGTTCTACGCCGGGGTGGGCCGGTCGTCGGTGATCGCGCTACCCGGACGTCCGGTTGACGAGCCGGCCGCTGACCTGGCGACGGTGTGCGCCGAGTTCGCAGCGCTGCTCACTGCAGCGGGTATTGCTGTTCCGGTGCAACGGATCTCTTGGTGGGCGGAGGCAACGGTCGCCGCCGGACCCACCGGCGTCAACGAGCTGTACTGGCTCGCCAGGGTCACCCTGCTGGACCGGCCGGACCACCTCGACACCTTCGACGCGGTGTTCGCCCAGGTGTTCCGCGGCCTGGTGGACGTGGCCGACTTCCGCGGTGACCCGGCCAACTCGCTCTCCGCCCATACCGAGCCGGGGACGCCGAGCGGGGCCGGACAGCGGCAGCCCGACCCGCCTGCCGAACGGGACGGCGACACCCCGCAGCAGCAGACGGCCGCGACGGCCGACAGCAACGATGACGAGCCGTCCGGCGACGACGGCGCACCGACCGTGCTGGCCATCGCCTCGGAGACGGAGCTGTTGCGGGACAGGGACTTCGCCGACTGCGATGCCGACGAGCTCGCGGAACTGGCGAAGATCATCGCGCGGATGCAGGTCGTCGCACCGGTCCGGCCGTCCCGATGGGAGCCGACCCGTCGCTCCGGGCGATCACTGGACATGCGCCGGACGCTGCGGGCGGCGTGCCGCACCGGCGGCGACCCGATCCGCTGGAGTCATCGGCGCCGCGGCACGACACCGCGCAAGATCGTCCTGCTCGCCGATGTGTCCGGCTCGATGCAGGCGTACTCCCGGGTCTACCTGCGCATCCTGCAGGGGGCCGTTCTCGGCGCCCGCGCCCACGCGTACGTGTTCGCCACCCAACTGCACCCGGTCACCCGGGCGCTCGGCCGCGGCCGGCGGGAGGACGCGATCGGACGGGCGATGGCGCTGTCCCCGGACGCGTCCGGCGGCACCCGGATTGGCGGCGCCGTCAAGGACTTCCTCGACACGGACGGCCGCCGCGGGCTCGCGCGCGGAGCAGTCGTCGTCATCGTGTCCGACGGCTGGGAGCGCGCCGATCCGGCATTGCTCGGCGAGCAGATGCTTCGGTTGTCCCGGCTCGCCCACCGGGTGATCTGGGTCAACCCACGCAAGGCCGCTCCCGGTTTCGCGCCGCTGACCGGCGGCATGGCCGCCGCGCTCCCGCACGTCGACACGTTCGTCTCCGGACACTCCGCGCGGTCGGTCGCCGAGCTGCTCGACGCGATAGCGAGCGGCTGACATCTGCCGTTCGGCGGTCCCGGTCAGGCCGGACGGCCCCCCGCGCTGGTCGGTCGGGCCAGGGTCTTACCGTGTCCGGGTGATCGGGACACTGGCGTGGGTGACCGCCCGGGAAGCGCGGGGACGCGACGAGGACGAGCCGCTCGCGCTGGCCGCCCTGCAACAGAGCGGCGTCGCGGTGGACGTCGTGGACTGGGATGACGCGACGACCGACTGGTCGAGCTTCGACCGGGTCGTGCTGCGATCGGCCTGGGACTACCCGCAGCGGCTGCCCGAGTTCATGTCCTGGCTCGAGATGGTCGATGCCATCAGCGATCTGGTGAATCCGCTGGCAACCGTGCGGTGGAACCTCGACAAGCAGTACCTGGCCGAACTCGCGGCGGCCGGGGTGCCGATCACCCCGACGGTGTTCGTGCTGCCGGGTTCCGCGGCGACATTCCCGGCCGGGGATTTCGTCGTCAAGCCGGCGGTCGGGGCGGGCAGCCGGGACGCGTCGTCGTACGGGGCGGACCAGCACGCTGCCGCCACCGCGCACGTCGCCCGACTCCACGCATCGGGTCAGACCGTTCTGATCCAGCCCTTCGTGACATCGGTTGCGGCCGAGGGGGAATGGTCGCTGCTCTTCTTCGGCGGGCAATTCAGCCATGCCGCCAACAAGCGGGTCACCCTGCCTCGTGCCGGAGTTGTCGACGACCTGTTCGCCGCGGAGACCAACTCCGAGCACGTCGCCACCGCGGATCAGATCGAGGTGGCACGGGCCGCTGTCGACATGGTCTCGGAGCGGTTCGGTATACCCACCTACGCCCGGGTCGATCTGGTCCGGGACGACGCCGGCCGGTTCTGCGTCCTGGAGGTGGAGTTGATCGAGCCGTCGTTGTTCCTGTTCTGTGCCGATGCCGCGGCCGTGGAAAGGTTCACCACGACCCTGATCCGATAGGGCGGCAACGATGACGCCGACAGTTCCGGCGGCAGCGGAGCCCAGGCCCGATAGGTGTATTCCGATCAACCGCAGCGGCGGCGGCGGAACGTCCGCGGGTGTTGCACCGACGCAGCTCCGGTTGCTCGGACGTCCGGGGGGCTCGGGTTTCCCGGCACTGACCCGACAGCGCACCATCCCCGCCCCGGCCGGAGGCCGTGACGGGGATGGCTGCTGCGGACTACATCTGGCGGACTACAGCCGTCGTACTACAAGCCGTCGGACTACAGCTGGCCCAGTTGCGCCTGCGGCAGGGTGACGGTCCGGCCGCCGAGATCCAGCACCGTCTTGCCGTCGACCGTGCTCGCGTGCGAGTCCAGCCACTGTTGCCCGCTGGGCGCGGACGTCGACCTTGCCGAAGCGGCGACCCGGCTGTTGATCTCCACGTCGTCACCGTCGCCGCCGTCGATCACGTCGGCACCCGGCCCGCCCAGCAGGACGTCGTCACCCGCGCCGCCGGTGATGGTGTCGGCACCCAGCCCGCCGATGATGATGTCGTCGCCCGCCTGACCGTTGAGGAAGAGCCGGGCCGAACTGGCTGCGGTTCCGGCCGCGTCGATCACGTCGTCACCGGCTTGCGCGTTCACGGTGACCTGGTCGCTGCCGGGGGCGGCTCCGGTCACCGTGGTCGTGGCGGCCAACCCGCCCACGTTGGCGGTGCCCGCCTGGCCGTTCACGGTCACCACGTCGTCGCCCTGCGTGGCGGTGACCGTCACATCGTCCACGGCACCGTCATCGCCGGCCGGCGTTGCGAGATCGGTGTTGACCCGCAGCAGATCGGTTCCACTGACATCGCCCACCGCAACGGTGTCGGCACCGCCCAGTGTCTTCACGTCGATTGCCTCGAGGTCGTTGGCGTCCATGGTGATGGAGGCGATATTGCGGAACAACCGCACCCGCCCGCCGTTCGCGGTGATGTCGAAGTTCTCGGCGATGTTGGCGCCGTTGAAGAGCATGGTGTCGTTCCCGTCCTGCCCTTCGACGACGTCGCTGCCGTCCCCCGGATCCCATTGGAACGTATCGTCGCCGGTGCCGAGGAGCCCGGTGTCGTTACCCTGGTTCCCGTCGATGACGTCATTCCCCGCACCGCCGAGCAACAGATCGACACCGTTGGAACCGCGGAGATTGTCGCCGCCCGCGCCACCGTCGACGGTGATCCCGATCAGCGCAGCGAGATTGCCGGTAGCACTGAAGGTGTCGTCACCGCCGTTCGCGTTGAGCACCAGCTTCTCGGAGGTCCCCAGGTCGAGCGAGAACGGCGCCGGGGTGAGGCGATCGACACGAACCCGGGTTCCGTTGGCCGTCGCGGTGAACTGCTCCGCCCCGTTACCGCCGTTGACCTCGACGGTGTCGATTCCGGGGCCGCCCTCGTTGAGATCCGTGTCGTCGCCCGGACCCCAGATCATCCGGTCGTCCTCACCCTGACCGAACGCCTGGTCGTCGCCGTCGCCGCCGGTGATGGTGTCGATGGCGGCACCACCGAAGAGCAGGTCGGCGCCGCCCTTGCCGAGCAGTGTGTCGTTACCGCTCTCGCCGAACAGCTGATCGGTGCCCGAGCCGCCGGTCAGCGTGTCATTGCCGGCACCCCCGAACAGGTTTGCACTCGGTAGTGCACCGCTCGCCTCGTTGATGGTGATGACGTCGTTGCCGGCCAGGCCGAAGACCTGAATTCGGGTGGTGTTGGCCACCGTCGGATTCCCGCCCGCGACCGGGATCGCTCCCCCGTTGAGCCGGATTCCGCCGGCGGCGTTCCGGCTGATGGTGATCGCATTGTCGGCACTGTCACCGCTGACCGTCAGAATGCCGGCGGCGAAAGTGGCTGTCGTGGCGGCATTCGCGGGTCCGGCAGCGGCCATCATCGCTCCGCCGGCGAACACGGCTGTCGCCAGCACGGGGCCGGCCTTGCGGCGCCAGAAATGGTTGCTCTCTTGCATGGTGGGATCTCCGATCCGATGTGCCTCACCCGCCCGGGCGGGCGGCATCTATCGGTACGGGCGTTTCAGGCAAACGGTTCTCGGCCCTGCTCCCGGTCTTTCAGCGGACGCTCAGTCCACCCAGTACCCGCACGCGAATAGCGCGGTGTTCACCAGGAACAGCCCGAACCAAGCCGCCATCACCGCCGCGCGCACCCCGTTGCGCCGCGACCTGATCAGCACCCCGGCGATCAGGATCACCAGCGGGAAGACGGTGAGCGAGTTCCTGGCCAGCGAGACGAACGTGAGTGACGTCGTCAGGGCCAGCAGGGTGAGTCCGGCGTAGGTCGCCGACGGCCATTCCCGCGTCCTGATCCAATACGCGACCGCCGCGACGAGCAGCACGGCGAACACCACGTCGAGGGTGAAGGCGAGGCGGCGATCCAGCGTCGCGCCGAACACCATCTGGCCGCCCGTCCGGTACAGCGCCTCCCACGGCCAACTGAACAACCGGCCCCACCCGGAGTGCTGAGCGGTCTGCCACGCCCCGACATCCCCGGTCCGGACCGCCAGGTACGCGAAATAGCCCACGACGCCAGAGGCAGCGAGCGGCACCCAGGCGAGCACCGGTGCGACGACGGGCAGCTGTTGGCGGCGGCGGCCGATCACGAACATCACCAGCAGCGCGGCGAGGAGGAAGACCCCGTTGATCCGGGTGGCCGTCGCCAATCCGCACCACAGGCCGGCAAGCAGCCAACGATCGCGCAGCCCGCAGTACCAGGCAGCGGTCGCGAACGCGAGGAACAGCGATTCGGAATAGTTGGCGTAGAGGAACACGGAGTACGGGCCGGCGACGAACAACAGGGTGGCCATCGGCGCGAGCCTGTCCGCGCTGGAGATGGCCACGATCCGCCACAGCACGATCGCCGCGACCAGTGACGCAAGGGAACTCACCGCCCACAACGCGACAGCGAGGCTTGGCCCACCCGGCATGACGATGTCGGACAGCGACCTGGCGACGAGCGGGTATCCGGGGAAGAAGCCGGGCATCCCCGCGTCGGAGCCGGGCGCGAAGTAGCCGTCGGAGGCGATCCTGAACAGGTAATTGCTGTCCCAGTGGTGCAGCACCGCGAAGAAGCCGTCGCCGGCCGTGTCGACGGCGGCGAGCCCCGCCCGGTCGGACACCGACGGCCCCTGACGCAGCCAGAGGACCAGCAGGCTGATCGCGGCCACGACGCTGCGGGCCACCGCCCAGAGCAGCAGGCCACCGGTGACAGCCTGCCGCCACCCCGGCTCCCGCCGGAGGGTCGCGCTCCGAACCGGACTGTGTCCCAGCGCCACCGGAAGCCCTCCCGTCGTTGGAAGTTCCGGGCATCACCATCGCACCGACGGGTGCCCCTGCGCTTCACGCAGCGCCGCGTGTTGCGCTGGGACGCCGACTGAACCGCAGCCTTGCGCGGGAGGGAGTTGCGCCGCATCGGCGCCAGGGGGAGGTTCAGCCAACCCGCTGCGAGCCGGAAAGTCGGCATCCAGCACAGCCCGAGCACGCCGCACGGTGCGTTACCACCGTCCCAGAACCCAAACCGCCGAGTTCCGCGCCGATCGTCACACTGAAACCGTTAGCTAATTAGCACCGAAGCTTGCTAACCTTGCTAACAGGTGCAGGAACCGAGCACCTCATCCCCTGACCACAAGGTCAAACATCCCGACGCGGCGCAGCTCGCGTTCAGGGCAAGCCGCACCAGAGAAGGAGTGTCATGACCACCACAGCCGATACCTACAAGACTGCCGCCAGCCAGGCGCGCGAGGTCACCGACCGGTCCGTCGAGGCGTGGAAGCGCAGCGCGAAGACCGTCGTCGACCAGGCCACCGCCGTCACCAAGCTGCCGACCGTCGACATCGTTCAGCCGATCGAGCGCTACTTCGAGTACGTGCAGAAGTCGGTCGACCTGAACCGCGACCTGGCCACCAAGTGGGCCGAGCTGGTCACCAACCTGTCCGGCGTCGTCCGCGACCAGGCCGAGCGGGTCAGCAGCGTTGTCGTCGAGCAGACTGACGCCGTTGCCGGTGTTGTCGTCGAGCAGGCCGAGAAGGCCGAGCAGTTCGTCTCGGAGCAGGCCGAGCAGGCCGACCGGATCAGCCAGGACATCGTCGAGCAGGCCGAAAAGGCCGAGCAGGAGCTCGCCGACCAGGTCGAGCAGGCCCAGAAGGAGCAGGCCCGTCAGGCCCGCGCCGCCGAGCGCGCCGAGGCCAAGGCCGCGCACGCGAAGGCCCGCGAGCCCTACGAGAACCTGACCAAGGCCGAGCTGGCCGACCTGCTGGCCGAGCGTGGCCTGCCGAAGTCGGGCAACGTCGACGAGCTCGTCGAGCGGCTCGTCAGCGCCGACAGCGAGTAATTTCGCCGGTCACAGCCCCATCAGCTGGAGAGTTCCTCAGCTGCACAGCATTTCGCGCCGACGCCGGTGCGGGCGGGTTCGTCCGTCTGCACCGGCGTCGCCGTTTCCCGGCCCGTTTGGGTACGCGGAATCCACGCACCCAACACCCTGCCGACCCGACACCTGGAGGACCCACCGATGACCATCACCTCGACCACCACACGCGCCGCCGTTCCACCGCGGCTGTTCGTCCACCGGGTGGGATCGGGCGATCCGTTGGTCCTGCTGCACGGCATGGGTGAGTCCCACGTCGGTTGGCGTCCGGTGATCGACGCACTGGCGGCCGACCGTGACGTCATCGCGATCGACCTGCCAGGCTTCGGCGAGTCCCCGGCGCTGTCCCCGCAGGTCCCGCCGACCGCCGCGAACCTCGCGGCAGCGGTCCAGGCCACTCTCGATCGTGAGGGCGTCGATCGCTATGACGTCGCCGGCTACTCCCTCGGCGCGCGCGTTGCGCTGGACCTCGCCCGTTCACCGCGGGTCCGCTCCGTGATCGCCATCGGACCCGACGGGCTCGGCACGCCGTTGGAGCGGGTGGGCGGTTACTTCGGCCTGCTCGCCGGCCGCGGCGTGGCGATGGCCCTCGCGCCCGCCGCTGATCAACTGAGCAGGACCCCGGTCGGCCGGATGTTCTTCTTCTCCGGCAACCGCAGCCTGCCGTGGCAGCTCCCGCCGACCGACGCCCGCGAACTCCTCACCGGGTTCGCCGCCGCGCCGGCCTACGACGCCGTGAACTGGGTGGGCATGTTCGACGTGGCCACCCACCTGCACACCATCGATCAGCCGGTGCTGTTCCTGCAGGGCACCGCCGATCCGATCACCAGCCAGGTCCTCCGCTACCTCCCGCTGATCGCACACGCCGAGCTCAAGCTGATGCCCGGCCTGAACCATGTCCCGATCTCCGACGATCCGGCCGGTGTGGTCAGCAACATGAAGGAGTTCCTGCAGCGCGTCACGGACTGACGTCAGCGGACTGCGCCGCCGCGGCGGGTGTGCGCAGTTCGTCGATCCGGACCAGCGCCACCCCGAGAACGATGAAAGCGCCGCCGACGAGCTGCACCACCGTCGGCAACTCGCCGAGCAGCAGCCAGGCGAACAGCACGGCGAACAGCACTTCGGTCAGGCCGACGAACGACGCGAGCTTCGACCCGAGACGGCGGGTTGCGGAGATCCCCAGTACGTACGCGATCGCGGCAGCCACCAGGGACAGCCCCACGACAGGCACCAACCAGCTGACCTGGTGACCGGCGAAGTCGACGTCGTCGGTGTTCGCCGCCATCGGCAGGGCGCCGACCGCGCCCAGGATCAGCAGGGCCAGCGCGCCGATCGTCATCCCGCCACTGGCCATCGCCACCGGCGGCAGCTCACCGTCGCTGCTGGCGGACAGGATGAAGAACAGCGCCAGGCCGACCGCAGCCCCCAGCCCCCACAGGACGCCGACGAAGTCGATCTTGGTCTCCCCCGTCAGGTCGAGGACGAGGACCAGCCCGAGAACCGCGGCGATCGACCCGGCGACGGTCAGCCGGCGCGGCGGCTTGCCGGTGCGCAGCCAGAGCCAGCCGACGATCAGCACGACGCCCATGTACTCCAGCAGCAGTGCGACGCCCACCGACAGGTGCTGGACGGCGTTGAAGTACGCGACCTGACATCCGGCGACGGCGACCAGTCCGTAGACGGACACCATTCCGGCGTTGCGCCACAACACCTTCCACCGTCCGCGCAGTAGGACGACGGCCGGGATGGCGAGCAGCAGGGCCGCGACGCTGATCCGAACGGTGACCGCCGCACCGGGCGACCAACCGGCGTCGATCAGCGCACTGGCAAAGGTCCCCGATGTGCCGAAGGTGGCCGCCGACAGCAGGGCGAGGACGAATCCGACACGGGTGACGGGCTGGTTCAGCATGCGGCCCTCCTGGATCGACGGCGACGCGATCGTCGCGGGTGTCATCAGTCATGAAGCTCTATGATGATGACACTACGGTTGCCCGGCGACAGGAGTCAACATGCTTTTTGCTCATGACACCGAAGTCGCTCTCGCCGCTGCTGCTGCCCTGGTCAACACCAAGGACGTGCTCGATCCCGATCATGAGGCACTGCCCGACGTGGCCGCTCTCCGGGAGTTCGTGCGCACCTGGGGGTGGACCGGACAGCTCACCGGTGACGACGAGGAGCTGCAGCAGGTCCGCGACCTGCGGCCCCGGCTCCGGCAGATCTGGCTGTCCGACGAGGACGAGGTGGTCCGCATCGTCAACGAGCTGCTGCGGGAGGCCGGGGCATTGCCGCAGCTCGTCAAGCACGACGAGTGGCCGTACCACCTGCACGCCACCCCCGCTGCCGCGCCGCTCGCCTCCCGGATGGCCGTGGAAGCCGCGATGGCGATCGTGGACGTGGTCCGCAGCGAGGAGTTGAGCCGGCTGCGCATCTGCGATTCCCCCACCTGTGACGACGTCGTCGTCGACCTCTCGAAGAACCGGTCGAAACGGTTCTGCGACGGCAGCTGCGGCAACCGCGCCGCGGTCGCGGCCTACCGCGCACGGCGGGCGGGTCGAACCTCGGGTGCACGGCCGAAGAGCGCTCCGACCCCCCAACCCTGAGACAGACCCTGGAGCACACAGCGTGAAGCACATCCTGTAGCCGGAGAGATGCAGGCGGAGGAACAGGACATGATGGACGGGTGAGCGTCTTTGCAACGAAGCCCTGGCTGTCGTCCTACGCGCCCGGGGTCCCGGCGCAGATCGTGCCGCCGACCCAGACCCTGGTGGAGATGATCCAGGAGTCGGTACGCCGGTACGGGCAGCACATCGCGGTCGACTTCTTTGGGGCCACCACCAGCTACGAACGGCTCGGCGAGCAGATCGAGCGCGCCGCGAACGGGCTCCGTTCACGCGGCGTGCGCAGGGGCGACCGGGTCGCCCTCGTGCTGCCCAACTGCCCGCAGCACGTCGTCGCGTTCTACGCGGTGCTTCGACTGGGAGCCGTTGTGGTGGAACACAATCCGCTCTACACCGAGTCCGAACTGCGCCATCAGTTCGCCGATCACGGCGCCACGATCGCCGTCGTCTGGGACAAGCTCGCCGCTACCGTCCTGGCCTTCCCGCCCGACATGGGCGTCCGCACGGTGATCGCCGTCGACCTGCCGGCCGCGATGCCGCTGACCAAGAGACTCGCCCTGCGGCTGCCGGTGAGCAAGGCCCGGGACGCGAGATCCGCGCTGACCGCCGGTCGGATCCCGCCAGGAGCGGTGCCGTGGCGGGACGTCGTCACCGCCCGCCGACTCCCGAAGACCCACCCGGCGCCGGCCCTGTCGGACATCGCGGTCCTGCAGTACACGAGCGGCACGACGGGAACCCCGAAGGGCGCGATGCTGACCCATCTGAACCTGCGGGCCAACGCCGCCCAGGGCCAGGCGTGGGTGCCGAGCATGCGGCCCGGCGAGGAGATCTTCTACGGCATCCTGCCGATGTTCCATGCCTACGGGCTGACCCTGTGCCTGACCTTCGCGATGTGCATGGGCGCGCGCCTGGTGATGCTGCCCAAGTTCGACGAGGACCTGGTGCTGGACGCCATGAAGCACGCACCCGCGACGTTCCTGCCCGCCGTCCCGCCGATCTACGAGCGGCTCACCGCCGCGGCCGCGAAACGCAACGTCAGCCTGCGCAGCGTCCGGTTCGCCATCTCCGGCGCGATGAGCCTGCCCGTCTCCACGGTCGAACACTGGGAGAAGGCGAGCGGCGGCTACCTGGTCGAGGGGTACGGGATGACGGAGTCATCACCCATCGCTCTCGGGAATCCGATCGGCCCGAGCAGGCGCCCCGGCACGGTGGGTGTCCCCTTCCCGAGCACCGAGATCCGGGTCGTCGACGCGTCCGACCCGAGCGTGGACCGGGGCTTCGACGAGCCCGGCGAACTGCTGGTGCGCGGGCCACAGGTCTTCTCCGGGTACTGGAACCGGCCGGACGAGACGGCCGAGGTACTGCTCGCCGGCGGGTGGCTCCGCACCGGTGACGAGGTCCGGGTGTCCGCCGACGGTTTCGTCGAGATCATCGACAGGCTCAAGGAACTCATCATCACCGGAGGCTTCAACGTCGCCCCGTCGGAGGTCGAGGTGGTGCTGCGGATGCACCCCGACGTCAACGACGCCGCCGTTGTCGGATTGCCGAGCGGGGGCCACGGGGAGAACGTCGCCGCCGCGGTGATCCTGACCGAGGGCGCGGAATTGGACGTCGAGGCGCTCCGCAACTTCTGCCGCGAACAACTGACCGCCTACAAGGTGCCGCGGACCATCGTCGCGGTCCCCGAGCTGCCTCGCTCGATCATCGGCAAGGTGCTGCGCCGGGTGGTCAGGGAGCAGCTACTGGCCGCCGGCTGAGCCCTCTCGAACGGCTGAGCCCTCTCGAACGGCTGAGCCCTCTCGAACGGCTGAGCCCTCTCTAACGGCTTTGACCGCGCACGACGAGTCCGAACGACCCCGGCCTCGACCGGCCCCGAGTCACCGTTCGGGAACAACTACGCCTCCCTCCTTGCGTAAGTTACTGGCCAGTAATAACCTGGGTTAACCTGCCGCTGCGACGCATCGACTGTCGCCGGGGCCGGATCACCACCCGCATCGACCGCACATCGACCGCACGTCCTCTGTCCCGCCGGCGGGCACCACCACTGTTCAAGGAGTATCGGCCATGAGCCATTACCGTTCCAACGTCAGGGATCTCGAGTTCAACCTGTTCGAGGTGCTCGGCGCCGGCGAGCGGATGGGCAACGGGCCGTTCGCCGAGATGGATGCCGACACCGCCCGCGGGGTGCTGCAGGAACTGCAGAACGTCGCGACCGGGCCGGTCGCCGCGTCGTTCGTCGACGCCGATCGCAACCCGCCGGTGTACGACCCGGCCACGTTCACCGTCACCATGCCCGAGTCGTTCAAGAAGTCGTTCCAGGCGATCATGGACGGCGAGTGGTACCGGCTCGAACTGCCCACCGAACTCGGTGGCTACGGCGCATCGCCGAGCCTGCGCTGGGCGACCGCCGAGCTGATGCTCGGCGCGAACCCTGCCCTGTTCATGTACTCCGGCGGCCCGAACTTCGCGGCCGTGGTGCACAAGAACGGCACCCCCGTGCAGCAGCAGATGGCCCAGACCATGATCGACAAGCAGTGGGGCTCCACCATGGTGCTCACCGAGCCGGACGCCGGCAGTGACGTCGGCGCCGGACGCACCAAGGCGATCCAGCAGCCCGACGGCAGCTGGCACCTGGAGGGTGTCAAGCGATTCATCACCTCCGCCGAACACGACCTCACCGACAACATCGTGCACCTGGTACTGGCCAGGCCGGAGGGCCCGGGCATCGAGAGTCGGCCCGGCACCAAGGGTCTGAGCCTGTTCGTGGTGCCGAAGTTCCACTTCGACCCGGAGACCGGCGAGCTGGGCGAGCGCAACGGCGTCTTCGTCACCGGCGTGGAACACAAAATGGGCTTGAAGGTCTCGACCACCTGCGAGCTCAGCTTCGGCATCCACGGCACCCCCGCCGTCGGATACCTGTTGGGCGACAAGCACGACGGCATCGCGCAGATGTTCCAGGTGATCGAGTACGCCCGGATGATGGTCGGCACCAAGGCCATCGCGACCCTGTCGACCGGCTACCTCAACGCCCTGGAATACGCCAAGCAGCGCGTGCAGAGCGCCGATCTGACCCGGGCCGGCGACAAGAGCGCACCGCGGGTGACGATCATCCACCACCCCGACGTCCGCCGGATCCTGATGAAGCAGAAGGCGTACGCGGAGGGCCTGCGCGGTGTGTACCTGTACGCCGCCGGCTGGCAGGACCGGATCGCCGGCGGCGAGCTGACCGCCGACGAGCTCGTCATCGCCAAGCGGGTCAACGACCTGCTGCTGCCGATCGTCAAGGGGGTCGGCTCGGAGCGGGCGTACGAGAATCTCGCCCTCTCGCTGCAGGTCTTCGGCGGCTCCGGTTACACCCAGGACTACCCGATCGAGCAGTACATCCGGGACGCCAAGATCGACACCTTGTACGAGGGCACGACCGCGATCCAGGCGCAGGACTTCTTCTTCCGCAAGATCGTGAAGGACGGCGGCGCCGCGCTGGGCACCGTGGCCGGTGAGATCAACAGCTTCATCACCTCCTCCCTGTCGGCCAACACCGACGGACGCAACAAGGAAGAGCTGGCACTGCTGGGCACCGCATTGGCCGATGTACAGGCGATGGTCGGTGCACTGGTCGGCTACGCGATGGCCTCGGTCGACGAACCGGAATCGGTGTACAAGGTCGGCGAACACGCGGTCAGCCTGCTGATGAGCGTCGGCGACCTGATGATCGGCTACCTCCTGCTGAGGCAGGCGACGGTCGCGCAGACCGCCCTCGACGGCGGCGCGTCCGCCAGGGACGCCGACTTCTACGCCGGCAAACTCGCTGTGGCGCACTGGTTCGCCAAGAATGTGCTGCCCGAGCTCACCGCACGGCGGGCGATCATCGAGAACGCGGACCTGTCGCTGATGGACGTGGCGGAGTCCGCCTTCTGAGCCCTACCGTTGGGTCGTGACCGACGGCCCGCCCCCGGATGAACCGTCGGTGCGGCTGGTCGCCGGCGGCGCTGGCAGCATCGCCGCGCTCGACGCGCTGATCACCGGCTGCCGGGCCTGCCCGCGACTGGTCGCCTGGCGGGAAGAGGTCGCAGCGGTCAAGCGACTCTCGTTCCGCGACGAGACCTACTGGGGGCGGCCGGTTCCCGGCCTCGGGCCGGACGACGCCGCGGTGCTCATCGTCGGGCTCGCTCCGGCCGCGCACGGCGCCAATCGCACCGGCCGGATGTTCACCGGGGACCGCAGCGGCGATGTGCTGTTCGCCGCGCTGTACCGGACGGGATTCGCGTCCCAACCCGTGGCCCGGCACATCGACGACGGTCTGACGTTGACCGGGCTGCGGATCACCGCGCCGGTGCACTGTGCGCCGCCGGCCAACAAGCCGACACCGGCGGAACTGCGCACCTGCTCGGCCTATCTCGAGCGGGAGCTGGAACTGCTGGCCCCGACGGTCCGGGTGGCGGTCACCCTGGGCGCGATCGGCTGGGCGGCGCTGCTCAAGGCGCTCGGCGACGCCGGCTGGACCATCCCGCGGCCCCGGCCGGTCTTCCGGCACGCCGCCGAGCTCCCCCTGACCCATCCCGACGGCCGCCGGTTGACCGTGCTGGGCTGCTATCACGTCAGCCAGCAGAACACCTTCACCGGACGCTTGACCCCGGCCATGCTCGACGAGGTGCTGCACCGCGCCCGTCAACTCGTCGACGGGTGACCCACTCTCGACACAACAACCCCGGGCCGGACGCTGCTGCGTCCGGCCCGGGGTTGTCAGGTACTGCTGTGGGAGGTCAGTCCTCCAGGACGTCGTCCGCGTCGACCCAGTCGAAGGTCTTGGTGACGGCCTTCTTCCACTTGCGGTAGATCTTGGCCCTGGTTTCCTCGGACATCTGCGGCTCCCAGCGCTTGGACTCCGCCCAGTTCGTCCGGATGTCGTCCTCGGACTCCCAGAACCCGACCGCGAGACCGGCCGCGTAGGCAGCGCCCAGGGCAGTCGTCTCGGCGACGACCGGCCGGATCACCGGAACACCGAGCAGATCCGCCTGGAACTGCATGAGGTGCTCGTTCTGCACCATGCCGCCGTCCACCTTGAGCGCGGTGAGGTTGACGCCGGAGTCGGCGTTCATGGCGTCCAGCACCTCTTTGGTCTGGAAAGCGGTGGCCTCGAGGACGGCCCGGGCGATGTGCCCCTTGTTGACGTACCGGGTCAGCCCGACGATCGCACCGCGGGCGTCGTCACGCCAGTACGGCGCGAACAGACCGGAGAAGGCGGGGACGAAGTAGCAGCCGCCGTTGTCCTTCACGGTTGCGGCGAGGGTCTCGATCTCCGGTGCGGAGCTGATCAGGCCGAGGTTGTCCCGCAGCCACTGGACCAGCGATCCGGACACCGCGATGGACCCCTCCAGGGCGTACACGGTCGCCTTGTTGCCGATCTTGTAGCAGACAGTGGTCAGCAGGCCGTTCTTCGACGGGACCTTCTCCGTGCCGGTGTTGAGCAGCATGAAGTTGCCGGTGCCGTAGGTGTTCTTGGCCTCGCCCTTGGACAGACATGCCTGCCCGAAGGTGGCCGCCTGCTGGTCACCCAGGATGCCGGCGATGGGTACGCCGTTGAACGAGCCCTTGGGACGACCGTTGCCGTAGACCTCGGACGACGAACGGATCTCCGGCAGCATGGACAGCGGAATGCCCATGTCCTTGGCGATATCGGCGTCCCAGCTGAGCGTGTCCAGGTCCATCAGCATCGTCCGGGAGGCATTGGTCGGGTCGGTGACGTGCAGGCCACCGTCGACGCCGCCGGTCATGTTCCACAGCGTCCAGGTGTCCATGTTGCCGAACACCAGGTCGCCGGCCTCGGCCTTCGCCCGTGCACCCTCGACGTTGTCCAGGATCCACTTGACCTTCGGGCCGGAGAAATACGTCGCGAGCGGGAGCCCGACCTTCGCCTTGTAACGGTCGGCGCCGCCGCCGAGATCACCGAGCTCGTGCACGATCGCGTCGGTGCGGGTGTCCTGCCAAACGATCGCGTTGTAGACGGGCTGGCCGGTGTTCCGATCCCAGACCAGCGCGGTCTCCCGCTGGTTGGTGATACCCACGGCGGCAATGTCGGACTCGGTGAGGTCGACCTTGCCCAGTGCGGCCGCGGCGACAGCCCTGGTGTTCTCCCAGATCTCGATGGCGTTGTGCTCGACCCAACCTGCCCGGGGGAAGATCTGCTCGTGCTCCCGCTGATCGACCGAGACGACCCGACCCTCACGGTTGAACACCATGCACCTGGTCGATGTCGTTCCCTGATCGATTGCTGCGACGTACTTTTCACTCATCTGCGCTTACATCCCTTTCGTCACTTCATCTTTGGAGGACTGATGCTTTGAAATCGCGCCGCGATGTTGACGACCGGGCGCTCGTGAATCGAGGCCGGCGGGCGGGACCAACTGGGATCCGCCACCGGCTTCGGGCGGTGCATCTGTCAGGCAGGAGGGGGCACTTCGGCAGCGGGCGCCGGCGTGGGGACCGGGAAAAATTGAGCCCAGTCAAGTGCCTTGAACGCATAGGCGGCCAGGGCTGCCCCGATCAACGGCCCGACAATCGGCACCCAGGAGTAGCCCCAGTCCGAGCTGCCCTTGCCCTTGATCGGCAGGATGGCGTGCGCGATACGCGGACCGAGATCGCGAGCCGGGTTGATCGCGTACCCGGTGGGGCCACCGAGAGAGGCACCGATGCCAACGACAACCAGTGCAACGAACAGTGGTCCGAGACCGGAAGGTGTGCCGCCCGACACCAGGATGAGGAAGATCAGCACGAAGGTGCCGATGACCTCGGTGACGGTGTTCCAGCCGTAGCTACGGATGGCCGGACCGGTGGAGAAGACGGCGAGTTTCTTGCCCGGGTCCTCCTCAGCATCGAAGTGATCTTTGAATGCCAGCCAAGCGAGGACCGCACCGATGAAGGCACCTAGAAATTCCGCTGCGTAGTAGATCAGCGACTGCTGGAACGTGATGTCGCCGGTGATCGTCAGCGCCAAGGTCACAGCAGGATTGAGGTGAGCCTTGCTCTGGAAGGCCACGTACACGCCCATAAAGACGGCAAGTCCCCAGCCGAAGTTGATCAGCAGCCAGCCACCGCCCTCGCCCTTGCTGCCCTTGAGGATGGCCGTGGCCACAACGCCACAGCCGAGCAGCAGCAGCATGGCTGTGCCCGTCACTTCCGAGACGAAAATCGTCCCATTCGAGATGTCCAACGCTGACCTCCTAGAGAGAACCATCCGGCATCGGCGCCGATACCGGAAAAACGGGCATTGTTCATGCCAATCCCCGTGGAACCTACGCCACTTCGGTGACCTGCGTCACGGATGACGCGGTGCTGTTATTGCACCGTGACGAGGTGATCCGCGCTCCGAAGATGATCACCCGGCGCCCACCCGGACGTCGGGCGCGCCGAGCCGTGCGGCGTCGGCGGTGCGATCGTCCGGCTGTACCTGCGACTCTCGCTCCGCGGCCACCCTGGCCCGGTAGTGCTCCACCTCATCGGCGACCGCCGCGGCGTCCCAGCCGAGCAACGGAGCGACAAGATCGGCCACCTCCTGGGCGGCGGCCTCACCCCGGTCCCAGGTGTCGATCGAGATCCTGGTGCGGCGGGCGAGGATGTCGTCCAGGTGCAGCGCCCCCTCGTGCGAGACGGCGTACTTGGCCTCCACCTTGAGGTACTTCGGCGCGGTCGAGAGTGGTTGGCCGAGTTCCGGATCCGCCTCGATCATGTCCAGCAACTCGCTGACTGCGCTGCCGTACCGGCCGAGCAGATGCTCGATCCGCGGAAGATCCAATCCAGTCCGCTCCGCGAGCCTCGCTCGGGTCGCCCACAGCGGCTTGTACCCGTCGGCACCGATCAGCGGGACCTTGTCGGTGATCGACTTCTCCACCGTCCCGGGCAGTCCTTTCGCGGCCTCGTTGACGGCGTCCTCGGCCATCACCCGGTAGGTCGTGTACTTTCCGCCGGCCACGATCACCAGTCCCGGTACCGGCGAGATGACGGCGTGCTCCCGGGACAGCTTGCTGGTCTGATCCGACTCACCTGCCAGCAGCGGACGCAGCCCGGCGTAGACGCCGACGACATCCTCACGGGTGAGCGGCTTTTCCAGCAACGCATTCGCGTGCTCGAGGATGTAGTCGATGTCCGAACTGCTGGCCGCCGGATGCGCGAGGTCGAGGCTCCACGGGGTGTCGGTCGTGCCGATCACCCAGAAGTCCTCGCTCCACGGGCACGGGATGATGAACAGCAGGCTCTTCTCGGTTTCTGTGATCAGGCCGGTCTTGGATTTGATCCGATCCCGCGGAATGACGATGTGCACGCCTTTCGAGGCCTGCACCCGGAATTGGCCCTTACCGCCGATCATCTTCTGGATGTCGTCGGTCCAGACACCGGTCGCGTTGACGGTCTGCTTTGCTTTGACCGAGATTTCCTTGCCGGATTCCAGGTCTTTCACCGTCGCACCGATCACCCGGTCGCCGTCGCGCAGCAGCCCGACAACACGAGCACTGGTCGCGACGTGCGCACCATAGGCGGCCGCCGTGCGGGCGATCATCATGGTGTGCCTGGCATCGTCCAGTTGGCCCTCGTAGAACTTGATGGCGCCCTGGATGTGTCCCTTCTTCCCGTCGGGGAAGCTCTCCAGGGTCTTGGACTTGCTCATGTGCTTGTGGTGCGACGGCACGCCCTTGCCGGCACCGAGAACGTCGTACACGCCGATTCCGAGGCCGACGTAACCACGGTCGATCCCTTTTCGTTCCAGCGGATAAATGAACTCCACCGGCTTTGCCAGGTGCGGGCACAGCACATCCAGGATCAGCGAACGCTCGCGGAGCGCCTCGAACACCAGAGAGAAATTGAGCTGCTTGAGATAGCGCAGTCCGCCGTGCACCAATTTGGAAGAACGGCTGGAGGTCCCGGCCGCGAGATCGCGGGCCTCGACGAGGCCGACCGTCAGCCCCCGGCTCGCGGCGTCGAGCGCCGCACCCGCGCCCACCACCCCGGCGCCGATCACCAGGACGTCCAGTTCACCGGCCGCCATATCGTCCAGCGCCTGCTGCCGGGACTGCGGGCTCAACTGCGTTGTCGTGAAACTCATCCGTCACGCTCCTACCGAATCGTTGTCGCTGGGGGGCCAACTGTTCCTGACGGGATCAACCGCGCTCGCGCGGTACCCGTGTCTGCGGTGGGTCGTCGGCTGCTGACCGTCCGCTATGGGGTGATGACGACATACCGGCGCGCTGGAAGAGTGCGGGAAAATTCCTCGTGCCCGCGGACCGCGAACGCCGCATCCCACCGCCTCCTTGCGCCGGTTCACATCATTGCCCAGCAATCATCGGCACGCGACCGTATCCGCGCATCTCCCGCAGCCACAACACGCACCGTTCGGCAATGCCGAACCGCGGACGGCACTCGCGGCCGTCGGCGAACGGTGAACACGGTGCGACGACCCGACAGCGGGCGGCTAGCCTGGGCTGGTGCCGGGCAGCGTGCAGTCGGTGGAGCGAGCCGCCGCGATCCTGCGTCTGCTGGCCGAGGAGGACGAGCCCGTCGGCCTGTCCCAGATCGCCGCGGCGCTCGGACTGGCCAAGGGGACCGTGCACGGCATCATCCGGACGCTGGAGGATGTGGGCTTCGTCGAACAGGATCGCGCGTCCGGCCCGTACCGGGTCGCCACCGAGGTCTTCAGGTTCGGCTGGACGCGGCTGGATTCCAACGAGCTGCGGTCGAAGGCATTGAACTGGACCGACGCGCTCGCTGCCCGGACAGGGGAGTCCGCCAGGGTCGCCGCCTTCACCAACGGCAGAGCCGTGGTCGCCCATCATGTTTTTCGTGGCGACGGCGGCAACCAGGTGCTCGTCACCGGATCGGTGGTGCCGCTGCACGCCAGTGCGCTCGGAAAGGTGCTGCTCGCCTTCGATCCGGGAGCCGCACGCAGCATCGCGCATCACCATCTGCCGCTGCTGACCAGCCGGACGATCACCGACAAGGTCGCGCTGCAACGGGAATTGGCGTCGATCAGGGACGAGGGCTGGGGTGGGTCCGTCGGCGAGGAGCAGCCGGGCATCGCCGGTATCGCCGCACCCATCCGGGACCGCGGCGGGTATGTGGTGGCGGTGGTGGGCATCGAGGGCTCGGTCGACCGGATCTGCGACGAGCGATCGCGGCCGCGCAGCGCGCTGGTCAGCCAGGTGACCAGGGCCGGGCGGTCCATCTCCCGCGAGCTCGGGCACGGGCGGGACTGGTGAACGCCACCTACGTCGCCGCGCTCGACCAGGGGACGACGTCCACCCGCTGCATGCTGTTCGACCGGCAGGGCCGGCTCGTCTCCATCGCCCAGCGCGAACACCACCAGTACTTCCCGCGGCCGGGATGGGTCGAGCACGATGCGGCCGAGATCTGGTCCATCGTGCGGAGAATCGTGCCGCAGGCACTGGCCGAAGCCGGTGTGGAACCCCGCCAGGTGGTCGCGCTCGGGGTGACCAACCAACGTGAGACGACGGTGGTGTGGAACCGCAGGACCGGCGTGCCTGCCGGCCGGGCGATCGTCTGGCAGGACACCAGGACACGCGGGCTGCTCGAGCGGATGGGCCGCGAGATCGACACCGACGCGGTCCTGGCCACCACCGGATTGCCGATGGCGGCGTACTTCTCGGGCTCCAAGCTGCGGTGGATGCTGGACAGCGACCCGACGCTCCGGCCGGCCGCCGAACGCGGCGACCTGCTCTTCGGCACCATGGACAGCTGGATCACCTGGAACCTCACCGGCGGGCCCGGCGCGGGCGGCCGCGGCGCCGGTGGCGAGGAAGGGCTGCACGTCACGGATGTGACCAATGCCAGCCGGACGATGCTGATGGATCTGGAGACGCTGGACTGGGATGACGGCCTGCTCAGCGCCTTTGGCGTCCCGCGAGCGATGCTGCCGCGGATCGTGCCCAGCATCGGCCGGATCGGCACCACCGTCGACCCGCTGCCCGGCATTCCGATCGGGGCGGTCATCGGCGACCAGCAGGCATCGCTGTTCGGCCAGACCGCCTTCGAGGCGGGCGAAGCGAAATGCACCTTCGGTACGGGCAGCTTCCTGTTGCTCAACACCGGGACCGAGATCGTCCGTTCCACGCACGGTCTCATCACGACGGTCGCGCACAAGGTGGACGGTGAGCCGGCCGTCTACGCATTGGAGGGCGCCGTCGCCGTCGCCGGCGGCCTCGTGCAGTGGTGCAGGGACAACCTCGGGTTGATCCGGTCGCCGGCCGAGATCGAGACCCTCGCCGCGAGCGTGCCGAACAACGGCGGTTGCTACCTGGTGCCGGCCTTCTCCGGCCTGTTTGCACCGTACTGGGACACCGCCGCACAGGGGGTGCTCGTCGGTTTGACGTCCTTCGTCACCAAGGCACACATTGCGCGGGCGGTCTTGGAAGCGACTGCGTGGCAGACCATGGACGTCCTCGAGGCAATGAACGCGGACGCCGGCATCCCGGCTCAGTCGCTGGCCGTCGACGGCGGCATGACGGCGGACAACCTGCTCATGCAGTTGGTCGCCGACGCGCTCGACATTCCTGTGGTGCGGCCGATGATGGCCGAGACGGTCGCCCTCGGCGCGGCCTACGCGGCCGGACTCGCGCAGGGCTATTGGCCCGACCGTCAGGTGCTGCGCAGCCATTGGCACCGGGCCGGCGAGTGGCGGCCGAAGGTTGATCCCGCACGGCGGGCAGCGGAGGCGGCCAACTGGCGGCATGCGGTCGGAATGGCCAGGGCGTGGGGTCAGCGCCCGGGAGTGTCAGACCCGAACTAAAAATGATGGTGCCGTCGGGAGGAATCGAACCTCCCGCATCGCCCAAGCTCGACTGCCGCGCGCAAAAAGCACACCGTCTGTCGGCAGTAAACCACCATCGCATCCAGGGCCGGCCATGTAGTACCAACGGTAGACGCAGGTGACCTATTCCCGCGCTGCCCGAAGGGGTAGACCGGGTGTGCCGTTGGCGACATCGTTATCAAGAGCAACATCGTGTGCCCGGCGGCCGTCCGGCTCCAGGCGCCCCATGGGCGCCTGGGTGCCGTGCGCGATCAGCGCGTCCAATTCCGCGGCCGGCGCCGGCCGGGCGTAGAGGAAACCCTGGACGAGCTGACAACCCAACTGCCGCAGGATGTCTGCCTGCTCCACCAACTCGACCCCCTCCGCGGTGACCAGCAGGTCCAGGTCGCGCCCGAGGGCCAGCAGCGCCCGCAGGAACCGTTCGGCCGACGGATCGGTGTGGATGTTCGCGACGAACGCGATGTCGATCTTCACGGCCTGCAGTGACATCTGACGCAAGCTCAGCAACGAGGAGTAGCCGGTGCCGAAATCGTCCAGCCAGAGCTGCACACCCATCCGCCTGAATCGCTCGGCAACCTGCTGCGCCAGCGCTGTTTCCCCGAGCAGTGCGTCCTCGGTGATCTCCAGGATCAACCGGTCCGGCCCGAGGCCGTGCCGCCGCAGGATCGTCGCCACCCGCCGCGGGAAGTCCCGATCCGTCATCAGGCCGGGGGGTGCGTTGACGCCGATCCGAAGATCCGGCCGGAGGCACCGCAACGACCAGTCGGCGAGTTGTGCGCACGCCCTGTTCAACATCAGGTCGGTGAGATCCGGCAGCAGGCCGAGCCGGCCGGCGAGTTTGATGAAGTAGTCCTGCGGCACCGTCTCGCCGCCGACCCGCCAGCGGGCGAGTGCCTCCACCGAGTGCACCCGACCCGTGCGCAGGTCGATGATCGGTTGGTAGACGCACTCGATCGCACCGGACTTCATCGCCTCGATCAGCAGCGGCCGGTAATGCAGATCGGCCGCCTCCGGCAGCACCATCGACGGGTCGTAGATCGCCAACTGGCCCTTGCCGGCACGTTTGGCGGCGTACATCGCGATGTCGGCCCGGGAGAACAACTCGTCAAGGGTCGGCGTCAGCTGGCTGTCCTGCACCTCCGCGATGCCGATGCTCGCACCGATCGACAGTTCGTCACGGCGCAGGGTGAACGGCGTCCCCAATGCCTCGACGATCCGCGCGCCGACCGTCACGGCGTCGAGGTCGCCCTCGATCAGCACGGCGAACTCGTCTCCGCCGAACCGCGCAACCGTGTCGCTGGTCCGCATGGCGCCGCGCAGCCGCTCGGCCACCCGGATCACCAGTTCGTCACCGACGGGGTGACCGAGTGTGTCGTTGACGGCCTTGAAGTCGTCGAGATCGATGAAGAGCAGGGCCAGCGGCCGCAGGCTCCGCCGGTGCAAATCCAGGGCGTGGGTGACGCGATCGGTGAACAGCGCGCGGTTCGGCAGGCCGGTCAACTGGTCGGCGAAGGCCTGCCGCTGCAGCTCGCGTTCACGATTCTCCAGATGACGGGTCAGCGCCTGGTTGTCGCGGATGGTCAGGTACTGGCGCAGCAGCACGCCGATGAACGTCAGGATCAACAGGACGCCGGCAACCCGGTCCACACCCATCTGCACCCGGGCGACGCCGACCACGACGAGGGCGATGGCCAACGGCACGTAGGGCAGCGAGCTGGCCCGCCGCGACCGCTCCGGGAAGTCATCACCGCCGGTAGCGGTCAGCATGCTGCGCACGTGTTCGTCGGGTGACGGCCGATCCCGGCCGGCCACCGCCGCGCAGGCGATCAACCCGAACCCGACCGTCCACCCCAGCGTGGTGATCGACCCCGCGGCGAAGTTCCCGGACGCGGACTCGAAGGCATAGAAGCCGTCGGACACGGCGATCAGCGCCATCGCAGCGGCGACCGCGGCGAGGCTCGACCGTCCGTCGCCGACCCGTCTGCTCGCTCCGAGGATGACCATCGTCAGCACGACGACGTCACCGCACGGATACGCGAGATTGATGAACGTGGCCAGCCGGTCGGTCCCATTGGCCGCCTCGGCCAGCGCGCCGACCGACGTCACCCAACTGATCACGAACAGCGAGCTGCCGATGATGAACGCGTCGAGCAGCGTCCGGATCTGGTCGGTGTGTCGGCCGTCCGACGGCCACACGGCGACAGCCATCACCGCGGTGAACGCGAGGAAGAAGAAGTCGGCCGCCGAGACATCCGGGACTTCCACCGCCTGCACCAGCTCCACGTAGCACCAGTACAGCTGACCGATCGCCCAGAAGCCGCACGCGATGGTCACCAGCAACCAGGCGCGCCGGTGAGACCGGGTGTGCCGGCGCACCACCATCGCGGCGGCGACGGTCGCGAAGACCGCCATCACCAGCTGGGCGAGATTGTTGACCCAGGCCGCTTCCAGCGAGTCCGGCCCCGCGATGTACGACACCAGGTAGCCGCTGACCGCGACGGCCGCGACGAAGATCGCGGCGACGATGACCTGCGGCCGGCGCCAGCGCGAACGGGCCGCTGCATCCCCAGGGCCGATCCGGTTCGCCTCGGTGCCGGTGAGCGGCAACCCTGACGTTCCCCGGTTCGGCAACACAGTGCCCGACGGCTGTGGGTACGGTGCATCCCCGTCGGGAAGGGTCGGCGCAGCCAACGGGACGTCGGACGTGGTCACCGGACATCCTCCGCCTTCACGCCTCGTCTCGGCCGTGAACGGGATGGTCCCGTTTCGGCGGATTGCGTGAATCCTCAGGTTGTCTGGCCCGGAGCCGTCCGGGCAACGCCACGCGCGGACTTCCATCGCCGGAGCCGCAGACTTCACTCTCTTCAGCGTTGCGTGACCAGTCAGTTACTTAGCGTGCACAGGCGTGCCCGTTGAACAACTCGCTCCTGCCCAGGGCGCATGCCATCGAATTCGACTGGGACCAGCTGACAGCCGAACCCGGCCTGTGAATGATCGATGCTTCTCTGACGGTCAAGTGGCACGGGCGGCCGCGATGAGTGGGTGCAGCTCTCGTGCGAGGTGCCGCCTGATGCACCGCATGATCTCTCGTTTGCTCTGAACGCTCGTGTCTGTGCCTGTCACCGCGATGTGTGCCACCTCCGGTGTGGACAGGATCGGGTGGCGGGCCGCTCGGGCGGGTCGACAACACAGTGCGAAAGGGTCAGGCCGTCCCAGCGCTCGCAGGCATTCTGAATGTGGAAGTCGACAGCTTCGGGGTCGGCGGACTCTCACGGACGCCGACAAGGACGCTGCACATGACAAATGGCAGTGTTGCCCTTCCGTGCTACCGCCGAGGCTGCCAAAAGGCCACACTGACCCAATGGGCTCATCCTTGACGACCATCGGCTTGCCCGTCGCGCTTGGCATCATCATGTTTGGGCTCGGCCTCACCCTCACACGCGGCGACTTTGCCAGGATCGCAAAACAACCCAAAGCCGTTCTGATAGCTCTCGTCTGCCAAATTCTGCTGCTGCCGGCCCTGTGTTTCGGACTGGTGCTTGCTTTCGGGCTGCCGCCGGTCTTGGCAGTCGGCATGATGCTGCTGGCCGCCTCGCCCGGTGGGACGACGGCGAACCTCTACAGTCACCTGTTCCGCGGCGATGTCGCGTTGAACATCAGTCTCACCGCAATCAACTCGGTCATCGCCGTCCTGACGTTGCCCCTGGTCGTCAATCTTTCCCTTTCCTACTTCCTGGCTGCGGATGACCAGATCACATTCCCGATCGGCAAGGCCGTCGAGGTCTTCGCGATCGTGCTCGTGCCGGTCGCGGCCGGCATGTTTGCAAGATCGCTGCGACCGGCCTTTGCCTCTGCCATGGACAAGCCGGTTCGCATTGCGTCGGTGGTGATCCTGGCGGTGGTGATAGCCGGGGCGATCGTGAGTAACCGCGAGCTCCTGGTGGAGAACTTCAGGCAGCTCAGCCTCATCACCGTGGTGTTCTGCCTCTGCAGTCTCACCGTTGGCTACTGGGCGCCCCGAATCCTGGGCGTTGGCAAGAGCCAGTCGATCGCGAGTTCCTTCGAGATCGGCATTCACAACGCGACGCTGGCAATTGTGATCGCCCAGACGGTCATAGGCAGCATCGAGATGTCCCTGCCGGCTGGAGTTTATGGCGTCTTGATGTTCTTCCTCGCCGCAGGATTCGGGTTCCTCATTCGAGACAGGTCGGCCACAGCCGACTCCGCAACACCGACCTCGGGGTCGTCGACACCCGCGCTCTAGCCTGCACTGGCACCGCGATGACGGCGATCAGAACGGCGCGCTCCGAGAGTCACCGTCCCGGGCTCACTCTCGGCCATGGACGGTGCTGTTGGATTTGTGCAGCAATGGACAGAATCAGCGATTCCTGACCCGGCGGGGCGGCAATCTGCACCGCCATCGGGGTGTCGGAGTGAGGATGTAGCCCAGTCGGCACACTGGCGGCCGGCCACCGGAACACGTTCCACTGCGCTGAGTACGGCGCAAAACGCATGTCGGAATACGTGTTGATCGGCCAGGATCTCTTGCTCCGCAAGGTGGCGCGCGCCGGCGGGTGGGCCAGCGCGGGAGTGATCACCGCGTCGAACGTTTCCAGCATGTCGCGCACCCTTGCTTCGGCACGGGCCAGGCGCATTTCGTCGACCAGTCCACCCCGCAAAACGAGCCCGCCGATGGCAATGTGGGTGCGGGTCCGCCGTTGCAGCAGACGCCGGTCAAGTCCCCGCGCATCGATGGCCGACCCCCCGAGCCAGCGGGCAATGGGTGCCATCACCGGGTAGTACAACCGGCAACCAACCGTGGTGTGTCCGAGATCTGTGAGCAGCCCAGCGATGTCATGAGTGGTACCTACCCAATGCGGGTCAGTCCGCCAGAACGCGACCGGGGAGCCGGCGGCCACCGCGATCCGCAGGTCGCGGGGCGGCGCGATGTCGGACAGGTCGGATCGATCGGCCAACACCGAGAGCATCAGCGCTGCATCTTCGACAGTGGTAGCCAGCGGGCCGTTCTCTGCCACCCCGAACCACGAGTTCGGTCCGAGTTCGGCCGGCACCACGCTCTGTCCCGGCTTGATGCCGAACACGCCGCAACTGGCCGCCGGGACCCTGATCGAGCCCATTCCGTCGGCTCCGTGCGCGATCGGCACCATTCCCGCGGCCACCGCGGCCGCGCTCCCTCCCGAGGATCCGCCAGGAACCCGGTCGGTGTTCCACGGGTTCCTGGTGATCGCTGCCGGCGAGTCCGTGCTGCCCCAGATACACAACTCGGGGACCGCGGTGATCCCGACAACGATCGCCCCCGCGGCCCGTAACCGGGCCACAATCGGGTGATCAACCACCATCGGCTCGGCCGATGTCGCTCGCGAGCCGTTGCGCAGTGGCTCACCGGCGACCGCGACGTTGTCCTTGATGGCCACCGGCACTCCGGCGAGCGGCAGCCGTGCGCGGTCCGGGCTGCGATCAATCGCCGCGGCTTCGGCCAGCGCCGCTTGGCCGCGAACGATCACGAACGCATGAATAGTGGGGTCCCGATCGGCAATCCGATTCAAGGCTTCGGTGACGGCCTCGACGGCCGTGATCGACCCGGCACGCACCCGGGCAGAGATCGCAGCCGCTGTGAAATCGCCGGTCCACGCCATCGGCCGATTATCACCGCAATCGGATTGCCGGCGGTCAGCGGCAGCGTTACTCCGGCAGCGGCGTGAAGGACCCCGTCTGGGTGACCTTCGCGATCGCACGCATCTTGTTGACCGCATCCAGTGCGGCGACCTTGTACGACTCGGCCAGCGTCGGGTAGTTGAAGACCGCGTCGACCAGGTAGTCGACGGTGCCGCCGCAGCCCATCACCGTCTGCCCGATGTGCACCAGCTCGGTGGCGTTCGTGCCGAAGACGTGCACGCCCAGCAGTTCGCGGGACTCACCGTGTACGAGGATCTTCAGCATGCCGTAGGAGTCGCCCAGGATGGCCCCGCGGGCGAGTTCGCGGTAGCGGGAGATGCCGACCTCGAACGGCACGTTCTGATCGGTCAGCTCCTCCTCGGTCCGTCCGACGTAGCTGATCTCGGGGATCGTGTAAATGCCGATCGGCTGTAGGTCGCCCAGCTTGTTCCCGACCGGTTCCCCGAAGGCGTGGTACGTGGCGCGCCGGCCCTGCTCCATGGCCGTGGCCGCGAGCGCCGGAAAGCCGATCACGTCACCGACGGCGTAGATGTGGTCCACCTCGGTCTGGAAGTGCTCGTTGACCTCGATGCGGCCCCTGTTGCTGGCGGTGACACCGGCCGCGGCGATGTTCAGCTCGTCGGTGACACCCTGCCGGCCGGCCGAGTAGAGCACTGTGTCCGCGGGGATCTTCTTGCCCGACTCCAGGATGGTCAGCGTCCCGGCGGGGTGCTTCTGCACCTCGCGAACCGACTCGGAGAACCGGAACGTCACCGCCAGCTCGCGAAGCCGGTACTGCAGCGCCTCGACGATCTCCTTGTCGCAGAAGTCGAGCATCCATGCCCGCTTCTCCACGACGGTGACCTTGGTGCCGAGCGCCGCGAACATCGACGCGTACTCGATGCCGATCACGCCCGCGCCGACCACCACCATCGAGGAGGGCACCTTGTCCAGCCCCAGGATCTGATCGGAATCGACGATGGTGCCGCTATCGAAATCCACCGAGGACGGTCGTGCCGGTTTGGTGCCGACGGCGACGACGATCTTGTCCGCGGACACCTCCTGCTGATGCCCCGCCTCGTCGGTCACCGTCAGCGTGTGGGGATCGGTGAAGACACCGGTCCCTCTGATCAGCGTCACGTGATTGCGGGTGAGCTGGTTACGGATGACATCGATCTCGCGTCCGACGACGTGTTGCGTCCGCGCCGACAGGTCAGTCACCGTGATGTCGTCCTTGACCCGGTAGGACTGCCCGTAGAGCTCGCGCTGGTTGAGACCGGTGAGGTAGAGCACCGCCTCGCGCAGGGTCTTGGACGGGATGGTGCCGGTGTTGATGCAGACCCCGCCGACCATGTCCCAGCGCTCGATCACGGCAGCCTTGTAGCCGAGTTTGGCGGCGGCGATGGCGGCCTTCTGACCGGCGGGCCCGGACCCGATGACGATCATGTCGTAGTGATCCATGTCGATCGCTCCCTCTCGCTATAAGTAAAGCCCTGTACCGCCGCGAGCGCGCTCGCTGGCCACCGCCTGGAGGTCACGTTCGCGCAGCACCAGGTAGGTCTCGCCGGCGACCTCGACCTCGTACTGGTCCTCGGGGCTGAACAGCACGCGTTCCCCGAGTTTGACGGACCTGACATGCTGGCCGACGCCGGCCACCTCACCCCACACGAGCCGCTTGGCCATCTCGGCGGTTGCCGGGATCAGGATGCCGGTCCTGGTGGTCCGCTCGCCCGCGCCACCGGTCATCTTGATGAGGATGCGGTCGTGCAACATCTGGATGGCGAGCGGGGCGTCGGACATCGGCCGAGCGTAACCGGCCCCGGATACAGGTCGACCCCGGACGGCTGCCAGGTCGGGGGTCCGGCAGCTGTCCGGGGTCAATGGTCATATCGACGGAAGTCCGTCTGGCGTTACACCGTGCCAGACAGGAAATTCTTCGTCGGACATCTGCGCCATCACAGGGTCACGCGACGCACGTGCGCGATCACCCGGAGCGGGAGTTCCTTGCTCCAGGTGGCCGCGAGGTGCTAACGCCTGCGTGGTGCGAACGTCGATGTTCTTCGAGCAACGTTCAGATCAACGATTGTTGATCAGCGCTGCCAGAAGCCCTGCGCCTGCGCCATGGTGCGCAGCTCGTCGCGGACGGCCGGGGTGGCGGCGCCGTCGATGGCCTTGTTGATCTCGCGACGGGTGCGTGCGCTGTCGCGGTGGTTCCGTACAACCTGACTGATGCGGCTCATGATCGTTCCCTTCTGATGCACTGCTGTGGTGCGGTTGGTGCTTGCACTGTGTATGACGCTCGGACCGACCAGAAAGATGCCAAATCGTCCGGTGAGGCTGGACACATCCCGATGATCTTCCGGTGATTGCCTACTTCTACACTCTATTCGCCGTCAGCAGGTCTGTCATGCGGATGTGAGGGGTCAGGCATAGGCGGCGAAACCGGCGGCGGGCAGGCTCACCTGGACGGCCATTCCGTTGCGTTGCTCGACCCCCACCGTCAACGGTGGGCCAGGCGTCGTGGCGTGCAGTAGCCGCAACGTGTCGGCGGGGCGGTGCAGGCCCGCATCGACGGTCACCCAGGCCTGACGCGCGCCGGCCGGGTCGGTGTTGATCAGGCACAGCACCTCGCGGTCGGCGAGGATCCGCGACCAGCCGATCACCCCCAGGAGCGGGCCGCCGAAGCCGGTGGGCAGCCCGAACGCCGACCCGTCGCCGGAGATCTGCCGCAGGTACTGCCGTCCGCGCCGGAGCGCGGGCTCCCGGCGGCGCAGCTCGAAGAGGCCCGACATCACCCGGTAGCCGTCCGACGACTCGTCGAACAGGTGCCGGTCCCGCGAGCGGAACGGCCCGAACTCGCCGCCGAACAACGCCTCCCTGATGTAGCGGTCGGCGTTGGTCCCTCCTCCACTACCGTCCAGATGCTGCTCGGTGCCGTAGTAGAAGCACGGGATCCCGAGGGTCGTCGCGTTCATCGCGGCGATGGCCGGCAAGCGGGCGCGGCCGTCCGTGATGGCACCAAACCGTGATTTGGTCCCGCCCTGGCGGACCTGGTCGTGGTCGTCGAACGAGGTCACCACGGTATTGCGCAGCCACGTGTGCGAATCCTTGCCGATCAGCTCCGAGTTCCGGAACAGCGAGAAATACTCGACCGGATCGGCAGCGCCGGTGGCCGCGTTGTTCAACTGCTGCTGCACGTCGGCCAGCCCGAGCGCGGCATCCAGACCAGTGAGCTGCATGGTCGCGACGGCTTCCGGCCGGGAGCCGGTGATCTCGCCGACCAGCAGGAACCGGTCCTTGCCGATGGACTGCGCGAACTCGTGGACCACCGAGCTGAAGTAGCGGGTGGCACCGCGGTCCATGTGCTTGACGGTGTCGACCCGGAACCCGTCGAGATCGGCGAACGCGATCCACCAGCAGTAGGCCCTGGTCAGCGCCCGCAACGCAGGCGACGGCCGGTAGTCGTCCAGCGGGCCGCCGCCGTGCGCGATGTCCTTGAGCCCGATGAAGTCGCCGTCCAGGTACTCCGGCGAATGGTCCCAGTCCGAGATCCGGCCCTTCCGGGAGAACGCCTCCGCGTCCTGCAGCTCGGCGGGAGACACGGCGCCGTCCGGCCACAGCGCTGCCGCGGCCGCCGGGGTGAAGGGCTCGATCCCACCGGTGGCCGAGCGCCAGCCGGCGACCGGATACGGCGCCCCGTCCCACCGGGGGTCCACCGGGGTGATCGGCGAGGTGCCGGTGGCCGGGTAGCGCGTGGGGTCGGACAGGTCATAGGCGAAGACATCGCCCGCGTGGTTGAGCACCACGTCGAGGATCACCCGAAGTCCCGCGGCATGGGCCGCATCGACCAGCGCGGCAAGGTCCGCGTCGGTACCGAAGGCGGGCTCGACCGCGAGAAAATCCTGGGTGGCGTAGCCGTGGTAGTTGCTCTGCTCGCCGGCCGGCGGGACGGACTGCTTGAGGACCGGGCTGATCCACAGCGTGCTCACGCCGAGCCGGCGGAGATAGCCGATCTTGCTCCGCACCCCGGCGAGGGTCCCGCCGACCCGGTTCACCCCCGCCAGTCGCCAGCGCTCGGCGTCGCCGGCCGACCCGATCGCGTTGCCGTTGTCGGCGGGCTGGAACGGCGGTGTCGTGCCGGCCACCGGTTGCCCGTCGAGCCCGCGGTAGCCGTCCTCGCGGCCGTCGGAGAAGCGGTCGACGAGCAGGAAGTAGAGGACCTCGTCCTCCCAGGCTGACGGCGAGGGCGTCATGGCGCGGGCGGTGACCGTCGCGAAGTCGAGTTCGGCGACCCGGCGAACTGTCATGGTGGTGTCCTCTCGGTGACCGGATCACGTCGATCCGGGTCGGGCGATCCAGTCATGCGATCCGGCCGGGCGGTGCGGTCGGGCGGTGCGGTCGGGCGGTGCGGTCGGGCGGTGCGGTCGGGCGGTGCGGTCGGGCGGTGACTCGCCCGCCGGCCCATGGTCAGGACACGGCCGGGCGCACCCGGATACACCGCATCCACGGTTGAACCGGAAGGATTGCAGGGTGCCCGCGCCGACCGCCTCCGGAACGCCGCTCGGCGTCTTCGTCGGCCTGTGCACGCTGGACGTCGTGCACCGCGTCGATCGGGTCGCGGGAGTAAACGAGAAGGTGACGGCGCACCGTCAGGACATCGCCGCCGGCGGGCCGGCCGCCAATGCTGCGGTCACCTTCGCGGCGCTCGGCGGCCGGGCGTTGCTGATCACCTCGCTGGGCTCCGACCCGCTCGCCCGGCTGATCGGTGACGAACTCGGGGCCAGCGGTGTTCGGGTCTTCGACGTCACCCCGGATGGGACCGACGCACCCGCGGTGTCCGCGATCGCCGTCAGCGAGTCGACCGGGGCGCGATCGGTCACCTCGATCGATGCGACCGCCAGGACGGTGCACCCGCCCGAAGACCTGCAGGGCCTGCTCGACGGTGCTGCGGTGGTGCTCCTCGACGGGCACCATCCGGCACTTGCCAGGGCCGCGTTGCGGGCCGCGGGCCGGCTCGGCATCCCCGTCGTGGTGGACGCCGGCCGGTGGAAACCGGTGATGGCCGACCTGCTGCCGCCCGCGGCGCACGTCGTGTGCTCCGCCGACTTCCGGTGGCCGGGCAGTGCGACTGCCCAGGACTCCGCGCTGGCGATCAGATCCGCCGCGGTCGCCCCTCCAGCCCCCCCGACCGACGGCGGGCAGGTGGTCGCGGTGACCCGCGGGGCGCAGCCCGTCCTGTGGTGGCAGGGCGACGCATCAGGACAGGTTCCGGTGCCCGCCGTCCGGGCCGTGGACACCCTCGGCGCCGGTGACGCCTTCCACGGTGCCTACGCCCACCTCGTCACCGACCGCACCCTGACGACCCCCGAGCGGCTGGCCGGGGCGGCGCAGGTCGCCGCCCTGCGGGTATCGGTGGTCGGCCCGCGCGCGTGGTTGCCCCTGCTGCCGGGTGCCGGAGCGCCCGATCCCACAACGACCCAGGATCAGCGCGGTTGAGCCGCGCCTGGCAGGAACACCCGCATCGTTCCCGGACGTGCGCCATCCGGAAAAAGCTCGCGCGTCCGGAGAAAACTTGCGCGGTCAGAAGGCCAATGCCGGTCAGAAGGCCAGTGCCAGCCCCGGATCACTGATTAACGCACCGACGTCGGCCAGGAACTGGGAACCCTGCTGCCCGTCCACCACCCGGTGGTCGAAGGACAACGCCAGCTGACACACCTTGCGCACGGCGAGCTGACCGTCCACCACCCACGGCGCATCCTTGATCGATCCCAACGCCAGGATCGCCGACTCGCCCGGACTGATGATCGGGGTCCCGGTGTCGACCCCGAACACCCCGACGTTGGTGATGCTGAAGGTGCCACCGGTCATCTGTGCGGGCGTGGTCGTGCCGGCGCGTGCGGTCGCGGACAGCTCCTGCAGCGCGGTGGCGAGACCCGCCAGATCCAGGGCGTCGGCGTGCTGGACGACCGGTACGAGCAGCCCGCGTGGCGTGGCGGCGGCGATCCCCAGGTTCACGTACTCCTTGACCACGATGTGGTCCTGACCACCGGCCTCGGCGGCGTTCTCGAATACTGCGTTGATCTCCGGGGTACGACGCGCGGCCAGGCAGACAGCCCGCGCGACGAACGCCAGTGGGGTCAGCTTCACCTCGGCGAACTCCGGCCGGCGGCGCAAGCGGTCCCGAAGCTCCATCATCGGCGTGACGTCGACCGTCAGGAATTCCGTCACATGCGGGGCGGTGAACGCGCTGCTGACCATCGCGGCCGCGGTCAGCTTCCGGACCCCCTTGACCGGGATCCGCCGTTCGGGCCCGACCGCACCCGACGTCGTCACCGATCCGGAAGCCGTTGCCGCGGCCGCGTTCTCGACGTCCGTTCGGCTGATCACACCGTCGGCCCTGGTCGGCGTCACGGCTGCCAGTTCGACGCCCAGGTCCTTGGCGAGCTTGCGCACCGGCGGCGCCGCCAGCGGTGCGCGGCCGGACAGGGACGCCGGTGCGGTCGGTTTCTTGTCCTTGTCGTCCTGCATCACCGGGACCGACGACGCGGCCGGGGCGGGCAGGACCACCGGGTCGAGCGCCGCTCCGGACGCCCCTCGACGCGGACGGCGGGAGGTCGACCCGGCCGCCGAGGTGTATCCCACGAGGGTCGCGATCCGGCCGTCCGCCGACACCTCGCCGATCTTCGCGCCGGCCGTCGTGGACGGGCCGGGATCGCCAGGTCGGCCGGCCTGGGCGGCCGCCGCAGCGCCTCCGTTGCCGGGAGATTCCGCGGCGCCGTTAGTCTCCAGTGGGCCGGCGGCAGGATCGGTGTCCACGGTGATGATCGGGGTACCCACCTGCACCGTCACCCCGGGTTCGACCAGCAGTGCATGCACCCGCCCGGCGAACGGTGACGGCAGTTCGACCGCCGCCTTCGCCGTCTCGATCTCCACCATCACCTGATTGACCGTCAGCATGTCGCCGACCGCGACCCGCCAGCTCAGCACCTCCGCCTCGGTCAGCCCCTCCCCTGCGTCCGGCATCGAAAAGGTCTGCAAGCGAACGGATGTCGGGCCCGCTGCGGTTCTCGGCTCTGTCTGTGTCACTACTTCTCCTCAGTACGCGAGCACGCGGTCGACGGCATCCAGCACCTTGTCCAGGTCCGGCAGGTACTCGTCCTCCAACCGGCTCGGCGGGTACGGGGTGTCGAAACCGGCGACCCGGATGACCGGGGCGGCCAGCGAGTAGAAGGCCTCCTCGGTGACCCTGGCCGCGATGTCGGACGTGATCGACGCTTCCCTGGGGGCCTCGGAGACGACAACCATCCGCCCGGTCCGGCGGACCGATTCGAGCACCGGCCCAAGGTCGAGCGGGGAGAGGCTGCGCAGGTCGATGACCTCGAGGGACCGGCCTTCGGTGGCGGCGGCATCGGCCGCGGCCAGCAGGATCGGCATACTCGGTCCGTAGGACACGACGGTCACGTCGGTGCCCGGACGGCGCACGACACTGCGGAACGAGGCCGGCGGCCATTCTCCGAGAGTTCCTCGGTGCAGCGCGATGTCGAGTGGGCCCTTCTCCCAGTAGCGCCGTTTAGGTTCGAAGAACACCACCGGGTCGTCGCAGGCGATGGCCGCACGCAGCATGTCGTAGGCGTCCTGCGGCGTGGAACAGGCGACCACCCGGAGCCCGCCGATGTGGCAGAAGAACGATTCCGGTGCCTCGGCGTGATGCTCGACGGCACCGATGCCGCCGCCGAACGGGATGCGGATCACCATCGGCATCGACCAGGCGCCCTGCGTCCGGTAGGTGATCTTGGCGACCTGCGAGATGATCTGGTCGAAACCGGGAAACACGAAGCCGTCGAATTGGATCTCGGTGACCGGCCGGTAGCCGCGCATCGCGAGACCCACTGCGGTGCCGATGATCCCGGACTCCGCCAGCGGCGTGTCCAGCACCCGGTGATCGCCGAAATCCTTCTGCAGCCCGTCGGTGACCCGGAAGACACCGCCGAGTTTGCCGACGTCCTCCCCCATCACGATGACCTTGGGATCGTCCTCCATGGCGGACCGCAGCGCGGTGTTGAGGGCCTTTGCCAGGGTGCTGTTCGGCGGCGGCGGCGCGGTGCCGAGAAAGCTCTGCAGGCCTTCCGGAGTCGGGCCGCCGGGGCTCGATACCTCAGGCGCGCTCATGCCCGTGCCCCCGTCTGCGCCGCGCCATCATCGGCGAATCCCGCGATGTACCGCAGGTACTCGCGTTCCTGGTCCTCCAGTTGCCCGTGCGGGTGGCTGTAGACGTTGGAGAACATGCGTTCCGGTGGTGGCTTCTCCATCGCGATGCAATGCGCCCGGAACCGGGCGGCCAGCTCGTCGGCGTCGGCGGAGACGCTGTCGAAGAACTCCTGGTCGGCGAGCCCCTGCCGCGACAGATGCGCGCGCACCCGCTCGATCGGGTCGAGCAGCTTCCAGTGCTCCTCCTCGGCGGCCATCCGGTAGCGGGTCGGGTCGTCGGACGTGGTGTGCGCGTCCATCCGGTAGGTGAACGCTTCGATCATCACCGGGCCGTTGCCCGAACGGCACTCCTCCAGTGCCCACCGGGTGACCGCGAGACAGGCCAGCACGTCGTTGCCGTCGACCCGGACACCGGGGAAGCCGTATCCGGTCGAGCGCTCCCAGAGCGGAACCCTGGACTGCTTGGACACCGGCTCGGAGATCGCCCACTGGTTGTTCTGGCAGTAGAAGACCACCGGGGCGTCGAAGGCGGCGGCGAACACCATGCCCTCGTGCACGTCACCCTGGCTGGTCGCGCCGTCGCCGAAGAACGCGATGGTCGCCTCGTTGGAGTCCTCCGGGGCGTCGGTCGAACCGTCCCCGCCGCCGACCGGGGATGCCGACGAGACCGACCCGATGACGCCGTCGAACCGCTGCCCCATCGCGTAGCCGGTGGCGTTGAGCACCTGGTTGCCGATGACGATCGTGTAGCTGTTGAAGCGGGTCGCCCTGGGGTCCCAGCCGCAGTGGTCGGTGCCGCGGAAGATGCCCAGCAGCTGCGTGGGATCGACGCCCCGGCACCACGCCACACCGTGTTCCCGGTACGAGGGGAAGGCCATGTCCATCGGCCGCATCGCCCGGCCGGCGCCGATCTGCGCTGCTTCCTGACCGAGCAGCGGCACCCAGATGCTCAGCTGACCCTGCCGCTGCAGCGCGTTGCCCTCCCGGTCGAACCGCCGGACCATCACCATGTCCCGGTACAGGCCGCGCAGCAGTTCCGCGGTCACCTCGATCGGGAAGTCCGGATGCCCGGTGAAGTCGCCTTCCGGCGTGAGCAACTGGACGAGATCGTCCCCGTGGCTCGTTGCCCGGAGGCCGGCGATCACCTCGGACGGTGTGGGCAGCCCGCGCAGTCCCGCGGCACCGCGGGCGGCGGCTTCGCCGGCCGTTGTCGGGTGTGACGGCTGGATCGGCGGTGGGGGTGGAAGGCCTGCCATGCGCAAACTCCTCACTGACGAATCCGACCCCCGGGATCGCCGGGAATCGGCACCGGCGGTGGCCCTGGTCGATGTCGACCCGCGGGTGCCGTCGGCGGTGACGGTGGCGGCGAACCGGGACCCACGCGGTGGATCGCACCGCGTGCTCCACGGTTCGACACCCCGATAGTGGCACGGAACTTGTCGCTTCTCGACTTCCGCCACGATCGACCCGACCCCGGATCGCTCTCCGACCTGCGGCGTTACCACCCCACGCGGGCTCGGGTGCCGCGACATACGATCGCAGCCTGCCGGCGGATCAGATCGCCCGGCCGGAAAACCCGGAGGTTCGTTGTGGAACTGGAGCACCGGTTCGAGGTCCCGGTCGGCGTCGAAAAGGCCTGGACCAGCCTGCTGGATATCGAGCAGGTGGGTTCCTGCTTCCCGGGAGCCACCCTGGAGACCGTCGAAGGTGACGAGTTCAGCGGCTCGGTGAAGATCAAGCTCGGCCCGATCCGGATGACCTACAAGGGGTCGGCCCGGATCGTGGAGAAGGACCCGGTCGCGCACCGGGCGAAGATCGAGGCGACCGGCAACGCCGGCGGCTCGTCGTCGACGGCGGCGATGATGGTGACGGCGACCGCCACCGCGCTGGCGCCGAACCGAACTGCGGTCGACCTGGTGACCACGCTGTCGTTGACCGGCCGGCCCGCCCAGTTCGGCCGCGGCGTGATGGTCGACGTCGGCAACAAGCTGATCGGCCAGTTCGCCGACTGCGTGTCCACCAAGCTCAGCGGCAAGACCGCCGCCGGCGGCGCGGAACTGATCGATGTGGTGAATCCGGACGAGGTGGCGGCGGAGTTCGTCGCACCCGCGGAGGCCGCGGCTCCTGCCGGGGTCCGGAGTGGTGCCCCGGCGGCGACCGAGTCGTCGGGCGATCTCAACCTGCTGTCCGCCACCGCCGCGCCGATCCTCAAGCGGGTGCTGCCGGTCCTGCTCGGCATCATCGCGCTGGTGCTGCTGCGCAAGCTACTCAAGCGCAGTCCGGCGGACGAGGACGACTGATCCGCCGGAGCGGGTGGCCCCGAGCTGAATCCGCTCGGCTAACAGTCCGTAAACACAACTGACCGCCAGGGCGCAACGCTGGGCCCTGGCGGTCAGTGCTACTGCCGGTTGTTGTCTGTCAGCTCAGGCCCAGTCGCAGCTTGAGTGAGTCGAGCTCGTCCCGCAGTGACGTGGGCACGCTGTCGCCGATCTTGGCGAACCACTCCTCGATCAGCGGCACCTCGGCCTTCCACTCCTCGGGGTGGTAGGCGAGGGCGGCCTCGACCTGCTCGAGCGTCATGTCCAGACCCTCGATGTCGAGCGATCCCGCGGTCGGTACGAGGCCGATGGGGGTCTCGACGGTGCCGACGGTCCCCTCGAGGCGATCGACGACCCACTTCAGCACGCGGGAGTTCTCGCCGAATCCGGGCCACAGGAAGCCACCGTCGGCGTCCCGGCGGAACCAGTTGACGTAGAAGATCTGCGGCAGCTTGGTGGCGTCGGCGCCCTTGCCGAGGTTGATCCAGTGGGCGAAGTAGTCACCGGCGTTGTAGCCGATGAACGGCAGCATGGCCATCGGGTCGCGGCGGACGACACCCACGGCTCCGGTGGCGGCGGCCGTCGTCTCGCTGGACAGTGTGGCGCCCATGAAGACACCGTGCTGCCAGTCCCTGGCCTGGCTGACCAGGGGGATGGTCGTCTTGCGCCGGCCACCGAACAGAATGGCGGAGATCGGTACGCCGTGCGGCTCGAAGTACTCGTCGGCGATGATCGGGCACTGGGTGATCGGGGTGCAGAACCGCGAATTCGGGTGACTGGACGGCTCGCCGGCCGATTCCAGCTTGTTGCCGTTTTCGTCCAGGCCGCTCGGGGTCCAGTCGCGGCCCTTCCAGTCGGTGAGGTGTGCCGGCGGTTCGTCGGTCAGCCCCTCCCACCAGATGTCGCCGTCGTCGGTGAGCGCGACGTTGGTGAACACCGAGTTGCCCTGCGCGATCGTCTTCATCGCGTTCGGGTTGGTGCCCCAACCGGTCCCGGGGGCGACGCCGAACAGGCCGTACTCCGGGTTCACCGCGTAGAGCCGGCCGTCCTCGCCGAACTTCATCCAGGCGATGTCGTCACCGAGGGTCTCGACCTTCCAGCCCGGGATGGTCGGTTCGAGCATCGCGAGGTTGGTCTTGCCGCAGGCGCTCGGGAACGCAGCGGCGACGTAATGGACCTTCTGCTCCGGCGAAGTGATCTTGAGGATCAGCATGTGTTCGGCGAGCCAGCCCTCGTCCCTGGCCATCACCGAGGCGATCCGGAGCGAGTAGCACTTCTTGCCGAGCAGGGCGTTCCCGCCGTAGCCGGAGCCGAACGACCAGACGGCGCGCTCCTCCGGGAATTGGACGATGTACTTGATGTCGTTGCACGGCCACTTGACGTCCTGCTGACCGGGCTCGAGCGGCGCGCCGACCGAGTGCAGCGCCTTCACCCAGGCGGCACCGGCGTTGATCAGCTCCAGGGCCTTGGCGCCCATCCTGGTCATCACCCGCATCGACACGACAACGTATTCGGAGTCGGTGATCTCGACACCCAGCTTGGGATCCTCGGCGTCGTACGGACCCATGCAGAACGGGACGACGTACATCGTCCGGCCGCGCATACAGCCGGCGTAGAGGCCGGTGAGGATGGCCTTCATCGCGGACGGTTCCATCCAGTTGTTGGTGGGACCCGCGTCGGCCTTGTCCACCGAACAGATGAAGGTGCGGTCCTCGACCCGCGCGACATCCGTCGGGTCGGAGGCGGTATGGAAGGAATTCGGCTTCGCGGTGAGCCGGGTGAAGGTGCCGGCATCGACGAGCGCGTCCGTCAGCCGAGTCCATTCCTCGTCGGAGCCATCGCAGAACACGACGCGGTCCGGCCTCGCCAACTCGGCGATCTCGAGGACCCAGGAGAGCAGCGCCGGCGAGGTTCCGCGGGGCGCTCCGATGATCTGCACGCCCGTCGACACCGTTGCCTTGTCGTCGGTACCCGCGGCCGCGGCGGGTGGACCGGACGGGCTGCCGGTCGAAGACGTCGCGTTTGCCGAATTCACGGGCGGGCGGATGACCGCGGTCACATGCACCATCTCCTGGAGAGTGAGGAAGGCCCCAGCAGCCGTTCAGCCTGCGTGGGATGGGGGATGACCGGCACCGCGCTGTGCCGGTCGATTCCGGCGACATTAGCGAGAAAACCCCTTGCGACGCTCAAAACAGCGTGTTGTTCCCGCCACAGAATCGAGAAAGGAACCCGATTATCGACATGATCCAGATCGATGCCTGTTCGATCTTGTTGGATGTCGATAGCTCCTGGTCGAACATGCCACTACCTGCGCAGACTGTCCACCGACGCGGCTGGTGCAGGCTACAACACAAAGGAGATGGCGGTCACAGCGGAAATGCAGGCGATTAACCCGCGCCGAAAACCGCGATTCTGCGGGAATTCAGCGCAGCCTCACCTCACACCGCAATTGTTTGACGGAGCTGCACAGTCCTCCGGGTCGGCGGAGCCCGCGCCGAGCGGCTGCGGCGTCGGCGTGTCAGGCTCGACGCACAGCACGTCGACGATGGGGGGCGCACCGATGTGTCGTCTGTTTGCTCTGCACGCGGGCGCGGATCCGGTCAGCGCCACGTTCTGGCTGCTCGATGCGCCGGACAGCCTGCGCGAGCAGAGCCACCGCGAACCGGACGGCGCCGGGATCGGCGTCTTCGACCCCAAGGGCCGCCCGGTGATCGACAAGCAGCCGATCGCGGCGTGGGAGGACGCGGAATTCGCCCGAGAGGCGCGGGTCGCCCGCAGCCGGACGTTCGTGGCGCACGTCCGGTACGCCAGCACGGGTGCACACACCGCCGGCAACACCCACCCGTTCGCCCAGGACGGCCGGTTGTTCGCGCACAACGGCGCGTTCGGCGGGCTCGACCGAATCGACCGCAGGCTCGACGAATTCGGCTTGCGGAGCCTGGTCGGCGGGCAGACCGACAGCGAGCGGATGTTCGCGCTGATCACCGCGGAGGCGAGACGGAACGGCGGTGACGTCACGGCAGCGATCACCGCTGCGCTGACGTGGATCTCGGACAGTCTGCCGGTGTTCGCGGTCAATCTGTTGCTCGCCACGCCGGGCGAGTTGTGGGCGCTGCGGTATCCGGAGACCCACGAGTTGTACATCCTCGAGCGGCCCGGAACGCCGGAGCATCTCGAGGTCAGGTCACCGCGTATCCGCACCCACTCGCGCGAGCTGTCGGGAGCACCATCGGTGATCGTCGCAAGTGAACCGATGGACGGTGAAACAGGCTGGCGGCTGCTGGATGTCGGTGAGCTGGTGCATGTCGGTGCCGACCTCGCGGTGACCAGCAGCCAGCCCCTTCCGCCAGCGCCGCGGCATCCGCTGACCCTCGCCGACCTGTCGCCGACCGCGGCCGCGTCACAGGGTGCGGCGGCGCAGAAGACGCACTGACCGCCGCCCCGGCTACTGGGCCTTGGACACCGACGACATGTTGAATCCCTCCACCAGCATCGGCGGCATCGCGGAGCGGGTGAACCAGTCACTCCACTCCCGGGACAGCGCCGGGACGGTCCCGCCCACGTCGATGGCCTGCCGCAGCACGTCCAGTGGCGACATGTTGAACCGGAAATTGTTGACGGCGCCGGTGATCTCGCCGTTCTCCACCAGGAACACGCCATCCCGGGTCAGACCGGTCAGCAGCATCGTCATCGGGTCCACCTCGCGCAGGTACCACTGCGAGGTGACCAGCAGACCACGGCGGACCCCGGCAACGAGGTCTTCGGTGCTGCGCCCGTCCTCGCCGCCGGTGAGGATCAAATTCTCTGTCTGCGGGACGAACCGCTCGCCGAACTCCGCGGCAGATCCTCTGGTGTGCAACAGGTTTGTGATGACGCCGTCGGTGAGCAACTCACAACGGCCGATCGGTGCCCCGTTGTCGAACACCGACACCTCGTCACCGGAACTGGACGCGACGACGAAGGGCGACGCCTCGAGGCCGGGGAACGCCGGGTCGCTCACCAGGGTGAACCCCCGTTCGGTGAGCCGCTGCCCGACCTTCGTCCCCCCGCCGGGTGCCGAGAAGGCGGAGCGGCCCTCGTGCGCCGCGCGCGCTCCGGCGCTCCAGGCCAGGAACAGCACGAAATCGGCCACCGCGGTCGGCGGCAGCACCGTGTCGTAGCGGCCCGGCGGAAGATCGACCGAGCGCCGCGCCCATTCCAGCCTGGTCGCCAGATCCGAGGCCACCCGATCCACGTCGATGCCGACGAAGTCGGCCGTCGACACCCCCGACCAGGCGGATCGCTGCAGGTCGGCCGACTTCGCGTTGACCTCCAGCAGCCCGGTGGGCTGCACCCAGCGCAGCCGCAGACCGGTCGACGACCCGAGGTGCGTGGTGGTGCTCTCGTGTCGGGCGAATCCGTAGAGGATCCGGTCGTCCGAGCGGGCGCTGTCGAACGCGGCGCCGAGCGACGGGAGCAACCGGCCGAACACCTCGAACGAGGTCGGTTCCGCGGGGTCCTCGAAGTCGGACGCGGCGGAACCCGGTCCCGGTTCGACCAGCGGCTGCGCATCCTGCGCGCGGCCCGAGCGGGCCGCCGCCCGGGCGGCCTCGTGCGCGGCGGCGACGACCTCGCCGACGGCAGCGGAACTCTCGGCGGCCGCGGCGGATGCGGTGACGGTGCCCGCGGCGCCGTCGACGATTGCCACGACGAACCAGGACAGGGATCGCGAGAGACCGTTGGTGGTCACGGTGTTGTTCGCCCACCGGACGTTCGCCTCGGTGCTGGAGTTGACGACGACGACGCACCCATCGGACTGCGACGCGGCGAGGCCCGCCTCGATGATCTGTTGCGGCGTCAGCAGGCCGGTGCCCGTCATGCCGCTCCCTCCTGCACGGTGTTGAGAATCGAGATACCTCGGAATCTGGCGGCCGGGCAGCCGTGCGAGACGGCCGCGACCTGGCCGGGTTGGCCCTTGCCGCAGTTGAACGCACCGCCCAGCAGGTAGGTCTGCGGGCCTCCCACGCCGTCCATCGCACCCCAGAAGTCGGTCGTGGTGGCCTGGTAGGCGACATCGCGCACCTGCCCGGCCAATTCGCCGTTCCGGATCCGGTAGAACCGCTGGCCGGTGAACTGGAAGTTGTAGCGCTGCATGTCGATCGACCACGACTTGTCGCCCACCACGTAGATGCCGTCCTGCACGCCGGCGATCAGGTCGGCGGTGGTCCCGCCGTCCGGGTCGGGCTGCAGGCTGACGTTCGCCATCCGCTGGATCGGCACGTGCCCCGGCGAGTCGGCGTGGGCGCAGCCGTTCGAGCGGTCCAGGCCGAGCCGGCGGGCGAACACCCGGTCCAGCTGGTACCCGGTCAGGATGCCGCCGCTGATCAGGTTCCAGGACTGACCGGCGACGCCGTCGTCGTCGTAGCCGATCGTGGCCAACCCGTGGTCGACCGTCCGGTCGCCGGTGACGTTCATGATCGGTGATCCGTAGACCAGGCTGCCGAGCTTGTCCGGCGTCGCGAAAGACGTTCCGGCATAGGCCGCTTCGTAACCGATCGCCCGGTCGTACTCGGTGGCGTGGCCGATCGATTCGTGGATCGTCAGCCACAGGTTGGTGGGGTCGATGACCAGGTCGTACCGGCCGGCCTCGATCGACGGCGCCTTGATCTTCTCGGAAAGCTGCGCACCCATCGTGGCGATCTCGGCATCGAAGTCCCAGGTGCCGTCGATCAGGTACTCGTACCCGCGGCCGACCGGCGGGGTCAGACTCGACATCGTCTCGAAGGCGCCGGTGTCGCTGTCGACCGCGGTGGCGGTCAGGGAGGGCTGCAGGCGGACCCGCTGCTGGGTGGTGACGGTGCCGGCCGTGTCGGCGTAGAACTTGTTCTCCTTGACCTGGAACAGGCCGGCGGTGGTGTGCGCCACGCCGTCGGAGGCCAGCAGCCGCTCCGAACGATCGAGCAGCAGTCCGATGCGGTCGGCGGCCGGCACTCCGAACGGGTCCGTGTGGTACTGGCTGACCCACTCCCGGTCCCGGTGCACGGGCTCGTCGGCGCGCTCCACCCGCTCGGCGACCACCCCGGCGAGTGCCCTGGCCACCGCGACGGCCTCCCGTGCGGTGCGCGCTGCCTCCTCGGGCGTTGCGACCACCGACGCCGCGAAACCCCATGTTCCGTCGACGATCACCCGGACGGCGTACCCGGTGGTCACCGCGTCGGTCGCCGACTGCACGGCGGTGTCCCGGATGGTCAGGTCGGCGGTGACGAGGCGTTCGAACCGGAAGTCCGCGAACGAGGCACCCGCGCCGGTCGCGGCGCTGAGCGCGGCGTCGGCGAGGGTACGGAGCGGCAGGTCGGTGAACGCGGGATCCACCCGGTGACGCGGGAAATTGCTCGCTGAAGGCGTCTGAGTTAACGGGGATTCGCTCTGCACGAGTCCGAGCCTAATGGGGGGCCCGACATCCGCCGGTGGCGGCGCCGATGGTCAGTTCGCCACGCTCAGTTCAGGGCTGTCAGTTCGATGCCGTCAGTTCAGTGCTGTCAGTTCAGTGCTGTCAGTTCAGTGCTGCGACACCGGCGTTGAGCGATGTCGCGTACAGCGCCCACAGCAGATACGGCACCATCAGCGCGCCCGCCAGGCGATGGAGCCGGAAGAACGCGACCACGGTGAGAGCCAGGACGACGTCGAGGGCGACGATCACCGCAAGGCCGAGCCACAGTTGCTCGGCGCCGAAGAACAGCGGCGTCCACATCGCGTTGAGCACCAGCTGTGCGGCATACAGCAGCAGCGCCGGCCGGGCGCGCTGCCATCCCCAACGACGCCAGACCAACCAGGCGGCCACCGCCATGGCGGTGTACAGGAAAGTCCAGACCGGTCCGAAAACCCAGTTCGGTGGCGTCCACGGTGGTTTCTCGGCCGCGCTGTACCAACCGTCGACCCCGCTGGTGCTGGACAGGCCCCCGACGAAGGCGACGGCAAATGATGCTGCGAGCAGGCCCACCAGCACCAACCATTGGCGGCCGGTGCCGGCCTCGACATCGGTCTGATGGTGTCGGGTCTGCGCGGTGTTTTTCGAGACGGTGTCCACCCGTTCAATAGTAAGCACGCTGATCTTTCGGCCCCGGGTCCTGCGATAGGTTCGGCACGAGAATGATCAAGGCGACACCACCATCAAACGGCCACCTGGGGGCTGACGGATGATCGAAGCGATCGGACTGACCAAGCACTACGGCAGCACAGTGGCTGTTGACAACCTCTCTTTCACGGTCCAACCGGGGTCGGTGACCGGCTTCCTCGGTCCCAATGGCGCCGGCAAGTCGACCACCATGCGGATGATCCTGGGCCTGGACAACCCCACCAGCGGCACTGCACTGATCGGCGGCCAGCCGTACGTGAAGCTCTCCAAGCCGTTGACCCAGGTGGGCGCCCTGCTCGACGCCAACTGGATCCACCCCAACCGGTCGGCCCGGGCGCATCTGCGTTTCATGGCCGGGTCGAACAAGATCCCGGCGAAACGGGTTGACGAAGTGCTCGACATCGTCGGCCTCACCAGCGTCGCGAAGAAGGCCGCCGGCAAGTTCTCCCTCGGCATGAAGCAGCGGCTCGGGTTGGCGGGCGCACTCCTCGGCGACCCCAAGGTGCTGCTGTTCGACGAACCTGTCAACGGACTCGATCCCGAGGGCATTTTCTGGATCCGCACGTTCATGCGGAACCTGGCCAGTCAGGGGCGCACCGTGCTGGTGTCCTCGCACCTGCTGTCGGAGATGGCGCTGACCGCCGACCACCTGATCGTGATCGGCCGGGGCCGGATGATCGCCGAGGCGTCCACCGCCGATTTCATCGCCCGCTCCACCGTGTCGTCGATCCGGGTGCGCACCCCGCAGCCGGACGACCTCCGCACCGCACTCAAGGACGCGGGTCTCACCTTCACCGAGGCCAACGGGGCGATCGAGGTGACCGGCGCCCCGATCGAGCAGGTAGGCGACGTGGCCGGCCGGGCAGCCGTGACGCTGCACGAGCTCTCGCTGCAGGCGGGCTCGCTGGAGGAAGCCTTCATCCAGTTGACGGGCGACTCCGTCGAGTACGGCACGTCACGCGCGACAGCCGGCGGGCAGGGGGCGTTCCCCGGCGGTGGCGCTCCGATGCCGGTTGCCGGAGTTCCGGGCGGTCCCGGCGGGCCGGGCGGTCTCGCCCAGGGCGTTCCGGCCATGGCGCCGCCACCCGGCTACGGCCAGCCGCCCGGGCCCGGCTACGGACCACCTCCAGGGTACGGACCACCTCCCGGGTACCGGCCGCCGCCGGGATTCCCGCCACAGGGCGCAGGCATGCCGGGTGGCGGAATTCCGCCTGGCACACCGCCCGGACCGCCGCCCGGGCAGCAGCAGTGGGCTCCACCGCCATCAGCACCATCCGCATCGGCACCGCCTGCATCAGCACCGCCCGGATCACCGCAGGCCGCGCCATCGCAGGCCACACCATCGCAAGCCACCCCGCCGGCCGCTCAGCAGGAAGGTGGCTCGCGATGACCCTGCTCAACGTCGAACGCATCAAGCTGTTCTCCACCCGCTCGCCCTACTGGTGCCTGGTGGCCATCGCCGTTGCGGCGCTGGGGTTCTCGACCCTGTTCGGGCTGATCGACCGGGGCTCCGCCGCTCTGCCCTATCTGGTGCTCCGTGGGGTGAATCTCGGCCTGAGCATCTTCATGGTGCTGGCGGCGCTCTCGGTGACCACCGAGTACCGGTTCGGCACGATCCGCAACACGTTCCTCGCCGTTCCCCGGCGGCCGGCGGTGCTGTTCGCGAAGACCGCGCTGCTCGCGCTGATCGGCGCTGTCGTCGGGTTGCTCGCCGCCTTCGGTGCTTTCTACCTCGCGAAGTTGCTGGCCACGGATCCGCCGGTGCCGCTGGAACTGACGACCGCCGACGACTGGCGCCAGGTCGCCGGATACGGGGCCCTGTTCGCGATCGCCGGGGTGATCGCCGTCGCGGTGGGCACGATCGTGCGGCAGTCCGCCGGCGCCATCGCGATCCTGCTGCTCTGGCCCATCGTTCTGGAACCGCTGATCGGGGTCATCCCCACGGTGGGCAAGGCCGGACCGTGGCTGCCGTTCACGGCCGGCGACCGCTTCGTCACGCCGACCACCGGGATCAGCAACCTGTTCCAGCCCACGGCAGGGCCGACACCGGTGCAGGGCCTGCTGGTCTTCGCCGGCACGGCCGTGCTTCTCTGGTTGATCGCACTGGTGCTGTTGCAGCGAAGGGACGCCTGATGGGTGAACTGCGGGACCGGTTCGGGTCCGCCCGGCATCCGGACCGGGCGGTCGAGCACAGCCGGCCGCCCGGCGCCGACGATGCCACCGTCGACGCCGTCGGCAAGATCTCCGCGGCGTTCGAGGTGGTGGAGAACGCCCGGGGCCTGCTGTACGAGTTCCACCGGATGTCAGGAGAGGCCGACCTCGCGCTCCAGGAGGCGCTCGCCGCCCTCCGCAAGGCCGGCCATCAGGAACTCGCAGCCGAGATCGACGACGTCCTGGTCGGGCGGGACGTCGTCGGGGACATGTGGACCTTCCAGATCGTCGAGTCCTACGACGAGCAGTACTGGAGAGCGTTCCAGGCGGTCGACGAACTCGTCCGCCAGCAGCTGTCGGGCGGGTCCAAGCACGTCTTCGAGGCGGAGATGAAGCAGCGCGAGCAGACCGAAGGCGCCTCCTGAGGGTTGGGTGCGCCCAACCCCTCCGGTCGCAAGTACGGTGCTCGGCATGCCGGAATCGCCGATCGCCATCGCACCGGCCGATACCGCCTCGGTCGACATCGCCTCAGCGGACACCGCTCCGGTGGACCTCGCTCCGGTGGACCCCGCTCCGGTGGACCCCGCTCCGGTGGACACCGCCCCGATGGTTGCCGCCGGCAGCACCCAAGCCCGTACCGTCCACACCATGTCGGAATCCCGGATCGTGACGAGCGATGCGGCCGACGGTCTGCCTGCGCACTTCCGCCGGGTCGTCAGCTTCCACCCGCGGGGCGGCAGGCTCAACGCGGTCCAGCGGAAGGCCTTCGAGACCCACGCCGACCGTTGGTACCTCGAGGCGGCGGAGCTCACCGAGCCGATCGACGGCGACGCCCTGTTCAGCCGGCGGGCCGGCCTCGTGCTGGAGATCGGGTCCGGGATGGGTGAGGCTACCGTCGGGATGGCCGCGGCCCGCGGCGAGGTGAACCTGCTCGCTGTCGAGGTCTACAAACCCGGAGTTGCCCAGACGCTGCACCACCTGAGCCGTGCCGGTTTGCACAACGTGCGGGTCCTACGCGGTGACGGTGTGCAGGTACTGACGGATCTGGTCACTCCCGGCAGCCTGGCCGAGGTGTGGCTGTTCTTCCCCGACCCGTGGCCGAAGACCAAACACCTCAAGCGCCGGCTGGTGACCCCGGACTTTGCCGCCCTCGTCGCGTCACGGCTGCGGCGCGGCGGCACCTTCCGGCTGGCCACCGACTGGGCGCCGTACGCGGAGAGCATGCTCGCGGCCTGCACCGCGACCAAGGGTCTGCGCAACGCGCACGCCGGCTGGGCTCCCCGACCCGACTTCCGGCCGAGGACCCGGTTCGAGCGGCGCGGGCTTGCGGCCGGGCACGACATCTACGACCTCGAATTCACCCGGCGGTAGTGCCGACCGGAGCTGCCGCGCGCGACGGGTCTACCCGGCCAGGTAGACCCGCTCGGCGGTGCCCGCGAGATACTCGTGTACCGCGGCAGGTTCGAGGCGCGCGAGCGCGGACCGGGTCGTGTCGAGGAGATCTCGGCAGGTCCAGAGCAACCCGTCGACCGGCAGGTGGCTGGCGAACATGCACCGGTCAGCACCGAAGATCTCGACCGCGGCCGCAAGCCACGGGCTGACCGACTCGCGGTCGGTCCCGAAGATCAGCGCCAGCCCTTGGAGTTTCAGCACCACATTGCGGTGCTCGCCGACCGCGCGCAGGTTGTCGCGCCAGCGCTCGAAACCGGCCGGGCTGCGGTCCAGCGGCCAGCCCGCCGCTTCCAGCACGATCGGCACCTCGGGAAAGGCGTCCAGCAGCCGGGTCGCCTGCGGGAGTTGCTCGGCGTAGAGCAGTAGATCCCAGACCAGGCCCTCGCCGGCGACGCGTTCGAATCCGCGCAACCAGTCCGGGTCCGTTAGGAAGTCCGGTCGGGCACCGAGCCGGGTGAGCGGGTCGTCGGACCAGTACAGCGGTTGCCGGACGGCGCGGACGACGGTCAGGTCGCGGTAGCGGGCCAGCAGGTCGGGCAGTCGCGGCGAGGTCAGATCCGTCGCGGCGATGAAAGCGTCCGGGCTGCCCGTGGTGTCGTGGCAGTGCTGGATCCACCGCGCCTCGGCCCACGGATCCTCGGCTCCGAACTCGCACGCGACCACACCGGTGATGCCGGTGCCGGCAACAGCGTCCCGGTAGTCCGCCGGTCCGAAGTCGCGTGCGATGTCGTAGTAGTTCGCCAGCAGTGACGTCAGCGCCGGGCTGCGTTGTTCGATCCACCGGTACGTCAGTCCGATCGGGTCGAGGAAATGGGCGTGCGCATCGATGACGACCGGGACCTGCTGCTCGACTCCGGAGCCGTGGGCTGTCATCGTGCATTTCTCCCCTTCGGCGCTGTGCGAGTCGCGCCGAATGAACATCAACGCGCGCTTCGTTGGCCGCCCGGCGAACACGTGGCGACTGGTTGCCGTCGGCCGCACCGGCCCACCGGTCGCGGCTGATTCTGTCAGTAGCGTGATCCGCGTGCCTCTGGACAACGCGACCACACGCATCTACCGGCGCACCGACTCCGGCACGCTGATCGGATTGCTCCCCGAATTGCGCCGGCTGGCCAAGGCCGCCCTCAAGGAACGAGACCGGGTCGAAAACGCCGCTGGAGAGGTCGACGCCCAGTACGCCGCCGACCTCGCCGCCTACGCCGCCGCGACCCTCGAGCGGGAGGCCTGGATCAGGACCGAACTGAAGGACCGGCTGCTGCTGCCGGTCTGGCCCGGGGAGGGCAGGGCGTTCGAGAACGACGGTTGATCACCTGCGGGGCACTGGGATGATCAGCCGCATGAACGATCAGCCGCCACTCGCCCCGGACGAGCTCGTCGCCACCGCCGATGAACGGCAGACCTTGGCCACGATGCTCGACTGGCACCGCTCCGTCGTCGTCAAGAAGGCATCGAATATCGACGATGCCGCGGCGCAGCAGCGGTGGGTGCCGTCGCTGACAACTCTCGCCGGAACCGTTCGGCATCTGACCGGCGTGGAGCGGGAATGGTTCCAGGAGGTCATGGCGGAGCGGCCCGCCGCGGATCTGCCGGCCAACAGTCGAGGCGATGACGCCAGCTGGGTCGTCCAGTCGGGCGAGACGGTGGCCGGCCTGATCGCGGAATACATCGCCGCCTGCGAGGAGTCGCGGGAGATCGCCGCACGCCTTCCGCTCGACCACAGCGTCCCGCACCCGAGACTGCGCCGGGTCAATCTCCGCTGGGTGTACGTGCACATGATCGAGGAGACCGCCCGGCACGTCGGTCACATGGACATCCTGCGCGAGCTGACCGACGGCTCCACCGGCGTCGACGGCTGACGATGCGGCTGGACCGGCACGCCGGGATCGTCGACGAGACGCTGGCCCGCGACCTGCTCGGGATCCAGCACAGGGCGTACGCCGTGGAGGCGGCACTCATCGGCGACGACCGGATTCCGGCGTTGCACGAGACGGTGCCGGACCTGGTTGCCGCGAACCTGCACTGGTGGGTGGCTGTCGACGACGATCCGGGGGACGACGACGATCCGGGGGACGACGATCCGGGGGACGACGATCCGGGCGGCGACGATCCGGGCGGCGACGATCCGGGCGGCGACGCCAGGATCCTCGGCGCCGTCGGCTACACCGACGGGACGATCGTCGACATCGATCGGCTGATCGTCGACCCGGACGTTTTCCGGCGTGGGGTCGGACGCGCGCTCGTCGAGAGAGTGCTGTCCGTGGCTGCCGGCCGCCCGGTCGAGGTCTCCACCGGTGCGGCGAACGTCCCCGCACGTCGGTTGTACGAGCGCATCGGCTTCCGGTGGGTGGACGAGATCGAACCGGTGGCCGGCCTGCGGGTGAGCCGGTACCGCTACCCGGCAGAGCCGAGGTCGACGATGGCCGCGACCGGTCCGCCGCCGTCCGGCCCCTGATGCGCGGCGGAGACCGACACGAACGCCGCCGGATCGCCGGTCACCGCGGCGGTCACCCCGCCGACGCAGGCCTTGATCTGCCGGTGCCAGTGGACGTCGGAATCGTCCAGCATCGCGTTTCGGCGGCCGCGGACCTGGCCGTCCTGCGACGCCTCGCACTTGAGGAAGACGTTGACCAGCCTGCCGTCCAGGTCGGAGGTACGCGGGCGCTCGGGCAGGTCGAGACCCGCGTTGCGGATCGCCTCCCAGATGCCGTCCGCGTCCAGCGCGTCCTTCATCACCGAGTGGCCGATGCGGTAGCGGCCGCCGATGCCCGTCGCATTGCCGACGACGACCACCTGCGCCCTGTCGAGTTCCACGCCTGACGAGCACGACGCCACCGCCGAGTAGATGGACCGGTCGTGCATGACGTCGGCATCGGTCGGCATGCCGATCTCGCCGAGCGCAAACGCGACGCCCAGGGCGGTGGTGCCGTTGGACAGGTCCATGGACTCGTGGGTGTGCTCGGTCCACACCGACTGCCCGCGCGACTTGGCGTCCTGAATGGTGGTGATGGTGAGCAGCGGCGTCTTGGTCTGGACGTAGTGCACGTCCGCCGGATCGGTGATCCCGGCCCGTTCCATCGCGACCCGGACGGCGTCTGCGACCTTGGTGATCATCGCGACCCGGCCGATGTCCTCGGGCAGCAGGGTGTCGCTCATGGCGAACCCGACGGTCAGCCGCGGTTCGTCGGAGGCGGGAACACTGCCGGCGGGCACCGTCGCGAACACCGTCGCGTGCGGTGACAGCACCCCGTCGGTCCCGCCGGACCAGACGATCGGGATCTGGGCGACGTCGTCGGCCGTGCGGGTGCCCTTCGCGACGATGACTTCGCGGAACGCACGGTCGGCGATGATCCGCGTGTAGTCGTTGACCCCGCCGTTGCCCTCGGTCTTGCCGATGACCGCGACGATCCGGTCTGCGTCCAGCACCCCCGTGTCGATCAGGGCGGTCAGTTCGCTGGCGTCGGACACGCTGTGCAGCGGGATCTTGCGGACCTCGATCGGCTCCGGCACGGTGATCTCCTTCTTATCGGCCTGGCAGTGACCGTACCGACCGGATCGGGCCGACCGACCCGTCAGGTCGACCGCCGGGAGCGGCGCCGATTCGCTGGCGCGCCTATTTCGTCCGTTTCGCCGGACGTGAGTTCGCTCACCCGCAGAATGCCCGGGCCGCTCTCCCGCTCAATCCCGAGCACCGTTAACCACCATTCTTTGACCATTCCTTTACTCGCAGCAGTTCCGCGCGCGCAACGGCCGACAGCGGCAAAGTGACTGGCTCCGAGGATGTGTGGGTGTCGGCGGCGAACACGAGAAGGCAGGTTAGGTCATTCGCACAACAAGATGCGGCACTGCACCCGGACGCCGCCGAACGCATCGCGACGTGAACGCGCGCCGTGTACCGAAATGGTCAAAGCTGTTACGAAAAAATGGTATCTACTGCGATAATCGTCGGTGTGACGACTCCCGAAAGACCCACCGTGACCTCGATGCGGGTGGTCCGCTGGTGGGACTCCCTCCCCCGCGCGACCCGCATCGTGATGGTGGTGTTGCCGGTCACCGTCGCCGCATTCGCCTCGTGGGTGTTCGGCGAGATCATGGGCCAGCACCACTCGCAGTTCGACCTTCGGCTGTACTACGACGCGATCAACTACTGGCAGACCGGGCACGACCTCTTCTCCTACGCCCAACCGGACGCCGTCAACATCTCCCTCGGCTTCACCTATCCGCCGGTCGCGGCGCTGTTGATGTGGCCGATGTCGGTGCTCGCGTATCCCGTCGTGCTGGTGATCTCGCTGGCCGCGATCCTGGGCTCCGGCGCCGTCTTCGTTTATCTCGTGCTCCGCGAGCGGCTTCGGCTGCCCAAGCCGCTGCTGTTCGCGGTGGCGGGGGTCGCCACCGCGTTTGCCTTCACCCTCGAGCCGTTCCGGCAGACGCTGTCCTTCGGGCAGATCAACATCTACCTCGGCGTGCTCGTCCTCGTCGATCTGCTGGTGCTCGGGCGCCGGGGCAGCAAATGGACGGGGGTCGGGATCGGCCTCGCCACCGCCATCAAGCTCACGCCCGGCATCTTCATCGTCTACCTGCTGGTGGTCGGCCGGTGGCGGGCGGCGGTCACCGCGATCGGAACCGTCATCGCGGCCAACCTGATCAGCGCGGTCATCGCGCCGGTCGAGACGTGGCGTTACTTCACGTCGCTGATGTGGGAGACATCCAGGGTCGGTTTTCTCGACACGACCATGAACCAGTCGGTCAACGGACTGCTCGCCCGGCTCGATGCGCCGCTGGCCCCCGGTCGGCTTCCGTGGCTGATTCTGGCCGGTTCTCTCGCCGTGTTCGGGCTCTGGCGCGCGCGTCGCGCTGCCCTCGCCGGCGACGAGTTGGCCGGGCTGACGCTCGCCGGCCTGGTCGGCGTCCTGGTGAGTCCGGTCAGCTGGGTCCACCACATCATCTGGGTGTTCCCTGCGATGGTGCTGCTGGCCATCAGGCTGGTGTCGGGCATCCGGGCCCTCGCCGACGACAACAGCGGGTACAGCTCGTCGGATCGTGCGCTGACCGGCCGGATCGCGTCGGTGGTGGGCTATTCGGTGCTGATGACGGCCGGGCTGGCGATCTGGTGCACGCCCACCGCGTCGCTGATGCACGTGCGCGACGGCGACTACGACGCCGGCGGCGCGCTGTTGGCCTTCGCCGGGAGTGTTCAGCTGCTCTGGCTGATCGTGGCGCTGTTCGTGCTGCCGATCCATCACCGCGTGACAGCACCGGCCCCGACCCCGGCGCCGCCCCCTGCGCCCGCGCGGGCGGCGAACCCCGAGACGCCGGCGAAGATCGTGCTGCCGATCCAGCGGGGTAGCGAGCTGAACTGACCCATCGCTCCTCCGTTCGCGGACGTCGCGGTGGTTGTCCGCCGACAGCGTCCTTCGCTCCGCACAACAGGCTGTGTCAGGCGGGGGATGGCGGGGAACTGGTCCGAGGGTAAAGAGCCCATGACGGACTGGAGATTCCTATGACGATGCCCAAGTACACCGTTCCCTCGCTGACCGTCGAGGAGGGCGCCGAGGTTGCCGGCGTGCTGCAGGACCGCCTGAACGCGTTGAACGACCTTGCCCTCACGCTCAAGCACATCCACTGGAACGTCGTCGGGCCGCACTTCATCGCCGTTCATCAGATGCTGGATCCGCAGGTGGACGCGGTGCGCGCGATGGCGGACGAGGCCGCCGAACGGATCGCCACGCTGGGCGCGGCGCCGGTCGGCACACCCGGCGCCCTGGTCAAGCAGCGTTCGTGGGACGACTACTCGGTCGGCCGGGACGACGCCATCGCGCACCTCGGTGCCCTGGATCTCGTCTACCAGGGCGTCATCGGCGACCACCGGGAAGGCGCTGACAAGGTCGAGGAGTCCGATCCGGTCACCAATGACCTGCTGATCGGTCAGCTGCGGCAGCTGGAGCTGTTCCACTGGTTCGTCCGGGCGCACCTGGAGTCGTCCTCCGGGAACCTGTCCACCAACGGGGCCTCGACCGAGAAGTCGGCTGCGAAGCGTGCGGACGCAGCTTCCAACTGACCAGCTTCCAACTGACCAGCTTCCAACTGACCAGCTTCCAACTGACCAGCTTCCAACTGACCAGTATCGAACGGACCGGTTTCGAACTGACAGCCCTACCCCGGTCGGCGCACTCCGGATCGTTCGACTCCTGATCGCCCTAACGACCGTGCCGGACCGCCCGCCCGGAACATCGAGCTCGGCAGCGCATGCTGCACCGCCTTCTCGGTGACCGCGGCGGCGTCCAGCACGGCCTGTAGGTCGATCCCGGTGTGCACGCCGGATTCGGACAACCAGTAGAGCAGTTCTTCCGTCGCGATGTTGCCGCTGGCGCCCGGCGCGAACGGACATCCGCCCAAGCCGCCGACCGAGGCGTCCAGCTGGGTGACGCCGGCCAGCAACGCCGCCAGCGCGTTCGCCTGGCCGGTGCCCCGGGTGTCGTGGAAGTGCACGCCCAGATCGACGCCGGGGACGGCCGACCGAACTGCCTGGATCAACTCGGTCACCCGCCGGGGTGACGTGGTCCCGATGGTGTCGCCGAGGCACAGCCGGTCGGCCCCGAGATCGACGGCACGCCGCGCCACCGCCACTGTTCGCTCCGGCGGTGTCCGGCCGTCAAACGGGCAATCCCACGCGACGGCGATCACCACCTCGCAACTGCCGCCTGCCTGATGGCTGACGGCCGCGACGTCGGCGACCTGTGCCAGCGCTTCGTCACTGGTCCGGCCGACGTTGGCCAGGCTGTGGCCGTCGGCGGCGGACACCACGTACTCCAGGTCCTTCAGCCCGGCGGCCGTCGCCCGCCTCGCCCCGTTCGGACTCGCGACCAAGGCCGACCAGGACACGTCCGGCCAGCGGTGCAGCTCGCCGGCCACCCGCTCCGCGTCGGCCATCGCCGGCACGGCACGCGGTGAGACGAACGCCGTCGCCTCGATCCGCCGGACCCCGGTCGCCGCCAGCGCGGCGATCATCGCCTGCTTGTCCTCCCAGTCGAGCGGGTCCTCGAGTTGCAGGCCGTCACGCAGTCCCACCTCGCGGATATCCACGGCGGCCGGCAGGTCCAGGAGCGACGTCGGTGTCATGCCCCAGATTGTGCTCGCGCCGCCGAGGGACATGCCGCCGTGTCTCCACCGTGTAACGGCTTCCGCGGCATTGTCCCAGCTACTAAGGTTAGGCAACCCTTAGTGAAGGAGCCCGCGTGATCCTGACCGGACGCCACCCATCTCCCGCGGAGCGAGCCCGCACCGTGCTCGGCCACGCATCACCGATCGCGGTGCACATCGGCCGGGCCGAGATCGGAACGGCTTTTCGTCACGTCGTCCCGTTCGACGTCAGCGCCGCCGAGGATGTCGATGTGGTCGGCGTCGATCTCGACGGCTCACTCGTTCTGATGGTCAGCATCGACGGTGCGCTGGCGCGCCGGATCGGCGAGCATGCCGCACCCTGCGTCGTACATGCCGCCCTGGTCAGCCCGGTTCCGGGCGCCGACCGGATACTCGACCGGGTCACCGTCACCGGACATGCGTGGCTCGAATCCGATGTCACCGACGCCTTCGCCGTGCTCGCGCAGCATCGTCGGATCGAGTTGGCGGGCCGATCGGAGGCATCGATCCTGCTGCGGGTGATGATCAGCGGCCTCCTGCTCAACGGCAACCCGGTCGAGCCCGCCACCTACGCCGCAGCACGGGCGGATCCGCTGGCCACCGTCAGCGACGAGTTCGTCGAGCACCTGGTCCGCGACCACCCTGCCGCGGTCCTGCGGTTGGCACACCTCTTCCACCCGGACGTCGTTCGCGGCGTCCGGGCGTTCGCACCGATCCGCGTCGACCGGTGCGGGCTCACCTTCCGGCTCGACGGTGAAGGCTGGTCGACCAGGGCCAGGCTCGACTTCCTCGCCGACGTGCGCCATCCGCGCGACCTCCCGGCAGCCGTGCATGAGTTGCAGAACGTCGCACTGCGGGTGACCGACTGCCCGTTCTCCGCCGGCCCGCGGAGCCCGGTCGTCGGCGAGTGGTGAGATCACCTTCCATCACCCTCTGCGGGCGACGACGTTTCATGGCGTCTGCGTGATAATTCCGGAATGGCCCTGCACACCGGCTCGTCGCAGCCGCTCCGCGCCCAGCACTCCAACCCGATCTACAGCCTGGCCAATCCGGCCATCGGCGACGAGGTCCATCTGCCGGAGATCGCCCTTGCCGACGACCCGGTCCCCGCCGACATCGCCTACCAGTTGATCAAGGACGAGCTGCTGCTGGACGGCAGCGCGCGGCTGAACTTGGCCACCTTCGTCACCACCTGGATGGAACCCCAGGCCCTGACGCTGATGTCGGACTGCGCCGACAAGAACATGATCGACAAGGACGAGTACCCGCAGACCGCGGAGATCGAGCGGCGCTGCGTCGCGATCCTCGCGGACCTCTGGCACGCGCCGTCCCCGGACGATGCCACGGGATGCTCCACCACCGGTTCGAGCGCGGCCTGCATGCTCGCCGGGATGGCCCTCAAGCGCCGCTGGGAGCAGAAGGTTCGCGACAGCGGCGGTGACCTGAACACCCGCAAACCGAACCTCGTGATGGGCGCCAACGTCCAGGTCTGCTGGGAGAAGTTCTGCCGGTACTGGGATGTCGAGCCGCGGACGGTGCCGATGGAGGGCGAGGTCTTCCATCTCGAGCCGGCGGGCGCGATCGCTGCGTGTGACGAGAACACGATCGGTGTCGTGGCCATCCTCGGCTCGACTTTCGACGGCAGCTACGAACCGGTCGCCGAGATCTCCGCGGCACTGGACGAGCTCGCCGCCGGCGGCGGTCCGGACATCCCCGTGCACGTCGACGGCGCGTCGGGCGGGATGATCGCACCGTTCCTGGACCCCGACCTGTCGTGGGACTTCCGCCTTCCGCGGGTGTCGTCGATCAACACATCCGGGCACAAGTACGGGCTCGTATACCCGGGTGTCGGGTGGGTGTTGTGGCGGGACAAGGCTCACCTGCCGGAGGAACTGATCTTCAACGTCAACTACCTCGGCGGCAACATGCCGACGTTCGCCTTGAACTTCTCGCGCCCGGGCGCCGAGGTCGTTGCGCAGTACTACAACTTCTTCCGCCTCGGTCGCAAGGGTTTCACCGCGGTGCAGCAGGCGTCCCGAGATGTGGCGACAACGCTGTCGGGGCGCATCGGAAACCTGCCGGAATTCCGGTTGATCACCAAGGGCGATGAGTTGCCGGTCTTCGCGTTCACCACCTCCGACGCCGTGAACGGCTGGGATGTCTTCGCGGTCTCCCGGCGGCTGCGCGAGCGCGGCTGGCAGGTACCCGCCTACACCTTCCCGGAGAATCGCCAGGACCTGGCGGTCCTGCGGGTGGTGTGCCGTAACGGGTTCTCCCTCGACCTTGCCGATCTGTTCTTCAAGGACCTGCTGTCCGCGGTGGACAATTTGAACACCGAGGCCGGTGCCACCGTGTTGAGCGGACCATCCGGCTTCCGCCACTGACGCACGCCACAACCGCTTCCCGGCCGTTCCAGCGCCGGCGCTGACTCGGTCCACGAACAGCCCAAATCGGCCGACCGAGTCCGCATCGGACTGCACTGAATCGGTAAAGCCGTTGTGAACGCAAACTAACTTGGTCAGCCACTTCCGCAATCGCTCCAACGCTGCGTACGGTGCTGCTCACAGCCAGCACTCATGGCTTTCCCAAGCTGAACTCGTGCCAGGAGCACGACTCCGCTTCCCCAGCAGGAGGTTTCGTTTGCGTAAATTCGCGGCGGGATTCGTCGCCCTGACGCTTGCGTCGGGCGCCGCGCTCGCCTTCAACGGCCCGGTGGCCGCGGTTCCACCGGCCGACGTGCCGACCCAGGCGGCCTCTCCGGAGACCGAACCTGTGCTCGACGAACTGCCCAACCCGGCCGAGGACAAGCGTCGCGAGCTCCGCGAGGCAGCCATCACCGGCGTCCTCAACGGTGAGGTGAAGACGCAGGTCATCAACGGCAGCACCGTCGCGAAGGTGGCCACCACCGAGGCGCCGGCGACGGCGTCGGCGAACGGCAAGCGAACCGCACGGGCGACCAAGAAGGACCAGTACGTCGAGCTCTCCAGGGAGACCACCGACAAGGTGTTCGTGATCCTGGCCGAATTCGGCAACGAGCGCGATCCCCTCTATCCCGACAAGGACACCGACCCGGACATCCCCGGCCCGACCCGTTTCGACGGGCCGCTGGTCAACGAGATCCCCGAGCCCGACCGCAGTGTGGACAATTCGACCAAGTGGCAGGAGGACTTCAGCCAGTCCTACTTCCAGCAGCTGTACTTCGGCAGCGGCGCCGGGGTGGAGTCGTTGAAGACCTACTACGAGCGCCAGTCCTCCGGGCGGTACTCGGTCGACGGCGAGGTCAGTGACTGGGTGAAGGTCAGGTACAACGAAGCCCGCTACGGCCGCTCCGACGGATTTCCATGCGCGAGCAACGTCTGCAGCAACACCTGGGCGCTGGTCAAGGACGCGGCGAACCAGTGGGTGGCCGATCAGGAGGCCGCCGGCCGGACCGATGCCGAGATCAAAGCCGACCTGCTGGAATACGACAAGTGGGATCGGTACGACTACGACAACGACGGCAACTTCAACGAGTCCGACGGCTACATCGACCACTTCCAGATCGTGCACGCCGGCGGCGACCAGGCCGACGGCGATCCGATCCAGGGCGAGGACGCCATCTGGTCGCACCGCTGGAAGACCTTCCAGAATCTTGACGGCACCGCGGGTCCGACGGGAAACCTGGACGGCGGCAACGAGATCGGTGACACGGGCATCTGGGTCGCCGACTACACGATCCAGCCGGAGAACGGTGGCCGGAGCGTCTTCTTCCACGAGTACGGGCACGACCTTGGCCTGCCGGATGACTACGACACCGGAGACAACGGCGCGGACAACGCCAACGAGTACTGGACGCTGATGGCGCAGAGCCGGCTCGGCGCCAAGAACGAACAATGGATCGGCGATCGCGCCGGAGACCTGGGCGCCTGGAACAAGCTGCAGCTCGGCTGGTTGGACTACGAGGTCCGGGTCGCCGGTCAGCGGGAAACCATGGAACTGGGGCCGGAGGAATACAACAGCAGCAAGCCACAGGCGCTGGTCGTGGTCCTCCCGCAGAAGCAGGTCACGACCGAACTCGGCGCCCCGGCCGAAGGCATGAAGCAGTGGTGGTCGGGCGCCGGCGACGACCTGGACAACTCGATGTCCCGTCAGGTCACGCTGCCGGCCGGTCCAGCCTCACTGAGTTTCCAGGCGAGGTGGAACATCGAGGACTGCGATGACGATCCTTGTGACTACGCCTACGTCGAGGTGAACACCGGCGGGGACTGGACGGCAATTCCGGGCTCGATCACCAAGCCCGCCGAGGGCAACGGCATCGACGGGATCAGCGACGGTTGGGTGCCGGCCACCTTCGATCTCTCGGCATACGCAGGCCAGACCATCGGCGTGCGGGTGCGATACCTGAGCGATGGGGCGGTGCAGGGCCAAGACGAAGACGCGGTTTCCGGCATCTTCGTCGACGACATCACCCTGACGGCAGGTGGTCAGACGCTGCTCGAGGACGGGGCAGAGACGTCGCCGAACGGGTGGACGCTCGACGGGTTCAGTTCCGTTGCCGCCTCGTTCACCACCGCGTACGACAACTACTACATCGCCGGCTACCGGACGTATGTCTCCTACGACAAGTACCTCAAGACGGGGCCGTACAACTTCGGATTCGGACCGGCGAAGCCCGATCTGGTCGAGCACTACGCGTACCAGCCCGGCCTGCTGATCTCCTACTGGGATCTGTCCCAGTCTGACAACAACGTCAGCGACCACCCGGGCGAGGGACGGAACCTGTACATCGATGCGCACCCCAAGACGCTGTACCGCATCGACGGACAGCCGTGGCGGACCCGCGTGCAGATCTACGACGCGCCGTTCAGCAAGCGGAAGGCCGACTCGTTCACGCTGCACATCAGCGGCAGGCCGAGTTACATCCGCGGGCAGGCTGCTCAGCCGGTCTTCGACGACACCCGGAATTACTTCGATCCGGCGCTGCTGAACCACGGCGTCAAGGTGGCGAACGCCGGGGTGAAGATCACCGTTCTGTCCGAGAAGGGCACATCGGCACGGATCAGGCTCGGCACCTCGAGCTGACCGCACATTTCTGACGACGACGGGGCCCGGGTAGTCACCCGGGCGCCGTCGTCGTTGAAAGCCCCGTCGTGCAACCGATCCGCTCCGCACGCCGTCTGTGACAGGTGAGAGTGTCTGCAATCCATGATGTCCGTCTGAGGGCGGCGGCGATGCTCGTCGCGGTCTGCTGCCTTGCCGGCTGCGCGGGCGCCGGGATCGATTCCGGTGCATCGACGCCATCCGGTGCGTCCGGAACGACAGCGTTGTCGGGTTCCAGCGGAGACGTCCCGGCCGGGCCCTCGACAGCCGTTCCGTCGCCGGTGGAATCATTCCGGCCGCCGGCGATCACCATCACCGCACCGCCGAGCCCTTCGACCAGGAAGTCCGTCCCGCCGAGTGACGAGATCACCGGCGTCTGGGTGCTCGGCACGATCGAAACGGACAGCGCCGGGCCGTGTTACGAACTGCGGACCGACGACGGGCGCGTCATCACGATGTACAGCAGCAGGGCCGGGTCGCTGGCGTCCGGCGACCGGATCCGTGCCCGGCTGCTCACCCCGGTCAAGCCGATCTACTGCGGCACCACCGAGGCACAGCGACTGGTGGAGACCAAACCCGCGGTGTGATCGCCCTACCGCCGCCGCGGTACTGCGAAGTGTCACCACCGGTACGACGACCCAGATGTCCGAAAAGGGCAGTCTGAGACGGCAACCTGACAATCGTCAGCTCATCCCGCCGCGTCCCAGGAGTCGTCCCTTGATCGTCATTGATCACATCACCAAACGCTACGGCGCCCAGATCGCCGTCGACGACCTGAGTTTCACGGTCGAGCCCGGCGTGGTCACCGGCTTCCTCGGTCCCAACGGGGCCGGCAAGTCCACCACGATGCGGATGATCGTCGGACTCGACCGCCCCGACACCGGCCGGATCACCATCGACGGCCGCCGCTACGCCGAGCACATCGCCCCCATCCACGAGGTCGGCGCCTTGCTCGAGGCAAAGGCCGTGCACCCGTCGAGGTCGGCGCGCAATCACCTGCTGGCGATGGCAGCGACCACCGGGGTGACCGGCAAACGGGTCGACGAGGTGCTCGACCTGGTGGGGCTGAGCGGTGTCGCCGGACGGCGTGCGGGCGCGTTCTCGCTGGGCATGTCGCAGCGCCTGGGCATCGCCGGCGCACTGCTCGCCGACCCGCAGATCCTGCTGTTCGACGAGCCGGTGAACGGCTTGGACCCGGAAGGAATCCTCTGGGTCCGCGGACTGCTCGCCAACCTCGCGGCCGAGGGCCGGACCGTCTTTGTTTCCTCTCACCTGATCACCGAACTGGGCGCGGTCGCCGAGCGGCTGGTCATCATCGGCCGCGGCAAACTGATCGCAGAGATCCCGATGTCGGCGCTCGGCGCCGGCGCAGAGCAGCAGTCGGTGCACGTCCGCTCGCCGCAGGCCACTGAGCTGGCCGAGGCCATCCACGGGGAGAACGTCTCCGTCACGGTCGGCGCGGACCGCGATGTCCTGGAAATCACCGGGATGGACGCGCGAGAAGTCGGCCGCCGGGCGGCAGCCGCCTCGGTGGTGCTCTACGAGTTGACCCCACGGACGGTATCCCTGGAGCAGGCCTTCATGGACCTCACCAAGGACGCCACCGAATACAGCGCGCACGGCGACGCTGCAAGCGTTCCTCCCGCACCTTCGACCACCGACAGGAGCGCCGCCTGATGAGCGTCGTCGACACATCCACGTCCGCAACCCCGACGGCGCAACCGGCTGTCCCGGCCCCGGCCCGCCGATCGGGTGTAACCGGCCTGGCCGTCACCCAGCGCCGGGTGATCGTCTCGGAGTGGATCAAGCTCCGCTCCGTCCGTTCCTGGGTGATCATGATCGCCGCCGCGGCCGCGCTGCTGGTCGCCTTCGGTGCACTCGCCGCATCGGTCGCTTCCGGTGCCGTCACACCGGACGGGGGCGGCCCGCCCGGCGGTGGCGGTGGGGGCGCGTTCGGCAGTGCCGATCCGACCGCCATCAGTCTCGCCGGCGTCACCCTCGGGCAGTTGATCGTCGGGATCCTGGGCGTGCTGTTCATCAGCAACGAGTACGCGAACGGCATGATCCGCAGCACGTTTGCCGCCGTCCCGCGTCGGCTTCCGGTGTTGTGGGCGAAGGCCATCGTGCTCGGCGCAGTCCTCGCGGTGGTGATGGTGTTCGCCTCCGTCGCCGCCTTCCTCGTCGGTCAGCAACTGCTGGGTGACGGGCGGAGCACGACCCTGGCCGCTGACGGCGTCCTCCGTGCGGTGATCGGATCAGGGCTCTACCTGGCCGGTATCGGAGTGCTCGGCATCGCGGTGGGTGCACTCATGCGCAACACGGCGGGCGCCATCGCCGTCGTCGTCGCGTCCCTGCTCGTCATCCCGGGACTGGCGTCCGTGGTGCTGCCGGACAGCTGGGATGACGCCATCACCCCGTACCTGCCGTCCAACGCCGGTTCCGCGTTCACCAGCGTCACGGCATCGGACACCCTCCTGGGCGCGGGCGCGGGAGCCGCCGTGTTCGTCGGCTGGCTCATCGCGCTGCTGGCGGCCGCCGCCGTACTGATCCGTTGCCGTGATGCCTGAGCCGCGGGATCGTAGGCTCGGGTGATGGTCGAGACGACGTCCCCGGTGGTCGCGCCGGGGACGACCGTTCCAGGCCACATCGCAGACTCCGCAGCCGGCCAGCGGTGGTGGCAGCCGGGGGGTGCCCTGTTCCGCGGGCATCCGCTGCTCTTCGACGCCGCGCTCGCCGTCCTGATCTCGGTGATCACGGTGGGCGGGATGATGTCGGCCCGTCGCATGGGGACGGACGGACCGACCCCGGGCTGGGCGTGGGTCGTCGTGGGCATCGGTTGCGCCGCATTACTTTTCAGGCGGTCGCACCCGTGGCCGGTGCTGTTGGTGACCACAGCCGCCTACCTCGCCCTGCAGGCGTTCAGCCACGACATCCCGCCGTTGATCCTGGCGGTCGTCACGGCACTGGTGACGATCACGCTCGCCGGCCAGCGCGGTGCGGCGATCATCGCCGCGGCCACCATCACCCTGCTGGCGCTGGTGATCGGCACCATCCTGGACGCCGAGTACTGGTCGCACCCGCGACCCGTTGCGGTGGCGGCGATCTGCGCACTCGCGATCGCGCTGGCCGATGCCGTGCGGAACCGGCGGGCCTACGTGGCCGCCGTCGAGGAGCGGGCGCGGCGTGCGGAGGAGTCCATGGAGGAGGACGCCCGACGGCGGGTCGCCGACGAACGCCTCCGCATCGCGCGGGAACTGCACGACGTGCTCGCGCACCACATCGCGGTGATCAACGTGCAGGCCGGGGTGGCAGGCCACCTGTTGGACCGCAAGCCCGAACAGGCACGCGAGGCGCTCGACCACGTCCGTGAGGCAGCGAGGTCGGTGCTGTCGGAGATGCAGGCCGTGGTCTCGGTGTTGCGCGAACCGGGATCCGCCGGCGACGAGACACCACCGCAGGAACCCGTGCCGAGCCTGGCCACCGTCGACGAGTTGCTCGACGGCTTCCGGTCGACCGGGCTGATCATCGATGTCGTGGTGAGCGGCGCTCCGGTGCCCCTGGCCGGTGCGGTCGACCTGGTCGCCTACCGGGTGATCCAGGAGTCGCTCACCAACGTCCGCAAGCACGCCGGGAAGGCCGACGTCGTCGTCCGTTTCGACCACCGACCGGGAGCACTGGAGCTGACGGTGGCCAACACGGGCACCGGGCCGGACTCAGAGCGCGCCGGACAGCGGGTCGGGACGACCGGCGGCTTCGGGCTGCTGGGCATGCGTGAGCGGGTGAGCAGTGTCGGCGGCGACTTCACCGCCGGACCGACCGAAGCCGGCGGCTTCCGGGTGGCCGTCACCCTGCCGATCGAGCCGTCATGACGTCCCTTGACCCGTCACCCCAGGAGTCCCAGCCCACCCGCGTGCTGATCGCCGACGATCAGGCCCTGCTCCGGGCGGGATTCCGGGTGCTCATCGAATCGGCCGACGACCTGCAGGTGGTCGGCGAGGCCACCACGGGGCAGCAGGCGCTGGACCGGGTCAGGGCCGGTGGCGTCGACGTGGTGCTGATGGACATTAGGATGCCCGAGATGGACGGGCTCGCGGCCACCCGGGCGATCACCGCCGATCCCGCGCTGCTCGGAGTGAAAGTGTTGGTGCTGACCACCTTCGAGCTCGACGAGTACGTGTTCCAGGCGCTGCGGTCGGGTGCGAGCGGGTTTCTCGGGAAAGGCGTCGGGCCGGAGGAACTGCTCGACGCCATCCGGTTGATCGCTCGCGGCGAATCGCTGCTGTCGCCGCAGGCGACCCGCGCCCTGATCAGCACGTTCCTCGATCGCCCGCAGCGGTCCGACACCGCCTCCGACGGGCGCCTGCAGGCCCTGACCCCGCGCGAACTCGAAGTGCTGTCGCTGGTTGCGATGGGCCTGTCCAACGAGGAACTCGCGGAGCATCTGGTGGTGAGCCCGTTGACCGCGAAGACGCATGTCAATCGCGCGATGACGAAACTGGGCGCGCGTGACCGAGCCCAACTCGTGGTGATCGCCTACGAGACCGGTCTCGTGCGGCAAAACCCCGCCTGATCGCCCATCCTGCGCGGGCTGACGGCGGCAGAAGTTGTGCCCCCATCGCGTCGAGTGACGTTCCAGCAAGGACTTCCGGCGCTGGGAGGCCAAAAAACCCTGCAGCTGTGGCAGTCGACGGCGACCGGCCACCGGCGCGACCCAGAGTTTCTCCACATACAGCCCCACCCGCGTCGAGTGACGTTCCAGCAGGTTCTTCCGGCGCTGGGAGGCCGAAAAACCCTGCTGCTGTGGCTGTCGACCGCGGCGGGCCACCGGCGCGCCCGGGCGTCTCTCCACATACAGCCCCACCCGCGCCGAGTGACGTTCCAGCAGGGACTTCCGGCGCTGGGAGGCCGAAAAACCCTGCACCTGTGGCGGTCGACGGCGGCAGGGCACGGAAGCGGCCAGAGACCCGGGCACGGAGGTGCCGAAGACCCGGGCACACCCGTTCCCGCGACCCCTAGGTGCCGTCCGGCCGTACCACCGTTGCGGTACCGCGAAGTGCCGACGCCGGGACGACGACTCAGGGGCCGTCATACCGAAGGATCAACTCGGGGCAGTAGCAACGAGCGGAGAAACCGGCATGGCGACATCGATGCGGAAAGGGTTCGGCGTCCTCGCGACCGCGCTCGCCGTCGGGGTCGGCGTCGTCGCGGTCTGGGATCAACTGCCGTCGCTGCCCGCCATCCTCGGGGTCCTGTCCGCCGCCGATCCGCTCTGGCTGACCCTCGCTGCGGTGGCGACTGTTGTGGCCATCGTTGCGTTCTCGCTCATCCAGCGCCGACTGGTGACCGACCTCGGCGGCCGGTTGTCGCGGAGCCGATCTGTCGAGTTGACGTTGACCAGCGGCGCGATCTCGATGGCACTGCCGGCCGGGTCCGCGCTGGGCGCCGGCTATACCTACCGGCGACTGCGCGGAACCGGACTGAGCTCCGACGAGGCCGGTGTCAGCATGGTCGGGTCGGCGGGTCTGCTGACCGGCACGTTGGTCGCTTTGTACCTCGCGCTGACCGGTCCCACCCTGTTTCAGGAACTCACCGACCTCATCGGCCGGCACGCCACCGGACTGCTGGTCCTGCTGATCGTCGCGCTGGTCGCGCTGGCTGTCCTCCGGGTGCGACGGCCCGACGCCGGCTACGGAGCAATTCGCCACGGAGCAGTCCGCCATGAAGCGACTCCCCACGGAGCAATTCGCCACGCATCAACTCCCGATGAATCGGCCGGCACCGACTCGGCGGCTAATCACCGTGCGCCGGCAGGCCGGATCGATGCGTCGTCGGACACTGCCCGCCCGCGCGCGGCGTCTCCCATCCGTCGCGCCCTCAGCACCGTGGTCGAGTTCGCGCGGGCGACCAGGGCAACGGCCCATTCCGTCCCGCTGGCGACCTGGCGATCAGGCGCTGCCCTGGCCGTCGTCAAGTGGGCCGCTGACTTCGCGGTCCTGGCCGGCGCGGTGCTGGCTGTCGGCGGCGGGGTCGACTTGATCGCGATGGCCAGCGTGTACGTCGGGGTCCAGATCCTGCGGCAGGTGCCGTTGACCCCGGGCGGGGTCGGGATCGTCGAGGCGGCCCTGTTGGCCGGGCTGATCGCGGCGGGCGCATCCGCGGCGCCCGCGGCCGCCGCCGTGGTCGTCTACCGCGGATTGACCTTCTGGCTGGCACTTCTCGCCGGTGCGGTCACCGGGGTCGCATTCCGGAGTCCGGTGCGAAGCGAGCTCGCCGGGGCCACCTCGTAGAGCACGATCGTCACGCATCAGGGCCCAAAGGCGCGGTCGACGCCTGTCCGGAGCTGCGGCGCTGACTCACGCACTCGGTGCGCGCTGGGCAGCGCCGTCGACGACCGGAACGGTGACGATCATGGTCAGCCCACCACCCGGTGTGTTGTCGACCTCGATGGTGGCACCGACGGCATCGGCCAACCCGCTGGCGACGGCACAAGGCCGAGCCCCACGCCCTCAGCAGACCCGCGATCACGACAATCGGGTGAGGCGGTATCTGCGCTTGACCGACACCGGTACTCGGTGCTACAAAGTAGTGGTACTACGTCACACGATATAGCGGTTTCTGACCGCGTCGAGAGTGGGTGCATCGCTCTGGAAAATCTCACGGAAATGCTGAAGGGCGTGCTCGAGGGCTGCGTGCTCGAGATCATCGGCCGCGGCGAGACGTACGGCTACGAGATCGCCTCGTCCCTGCGTGCGCTCGGCTTCACCGATGTCGTCGAGGGCACGGTCTACACCATCCTTCTGCGGCTCGAGAAGAACGAGCTGGTCAGCATCGAGAAGAGACCGTCCACCATCGGACCACCCAGGAAGTTCTATTCCTTGAACGGCGCCGGCCGGGCAGAACTCGCAAGTTTCTGGGCGAAGTGGGACTTCGTCTCACGGAAGATCGACGAGCTGAGAGGAGAGAACGCGTGGGATTCCTGAAGAAGATCCTCGGGGACAAGAAGGAATGGCGAGGCATGGAGGCACGCGCGGCGGCGCTGCCCTCCGACTACCGGATCGTGTACAGCGAGATCCAGAAGTACCTGTGGAAATTCACTGCCGGCGACGGCATGGACATCATCGCGATCCTCAAGGACCTGCTCGATCTCTTCGAAACCGGCGCTGCCGACGGCAAGCGCGCTCTGGAGGTCACCGGTGAGGACGTCGCCGAGTTCTGCGACGAACTGCTACGGAACGCCAAGACCTACACGGAGAAATGGCACGACGCATTGAACCGCGACGTGATGGACAAACTCCGCGAAGAGGAGAACAAGCAATGACAGACGTGGCTATACACACAACAGCGCTCACGAAATCGTTCGGCGCCACGGCCGTGCTGAAGGGCGTCGACCTCGAGGTGCGGCGCGGCCAGATCTTCGCGCTGCTCGGATCGAACGGCGCGGGCAAGACGACGGCGGTCAACATCCTGTCGACGCTGCTCGCGCAGGACGACGGAAGTGCCAGTGTCGGTGGCTTCGACACCCGGAGCGAGCCCGATCGGGTTCGCGAGGTGATCAGCCTGACCGGCCAGTTCGCGGCTGTGGACGGCGTTCTCACCGGTAGGGAGAACATCGTGCTCATGGCCAGGTTGCGGGCCGTCGCGCACCCCGCCCAGATCGCCGAGAGCCTGCTCGAGCAGTTCGGTTTGACCGAGGCGGCCGACAAGCGAGTCGCCACCTACTCGGGCGGCATGGCCCGCCGGCTCGACATCGCCATGAGCCTGGTCGGAACGCCCGAGGTCATTTTTCTCGACGAGCCGACGACCGGACTCGACCCGGAGGGACGGCTCGAAGTATGGAGAACCATCAAGGAACTCGCCGGCGCCGGCACGACAATCCTGCTGACGACGCAATACCTCGACGAGGCGGAACAACTCGCGGACCGGATAGCCATCCTGCATGAAGGAAGGATCATTGCCGACGGAACGCTGGACGAACTCAAGAAACTCCTCCCGCCGGCGAAAGTGGAATATGTCGAGAAGCAACCGACGCTGGAAGAGGTATTCCTCTCCATTGTCAGCAAGACCGGACAGAAGGTAACGCGATGAAACCGCTGAGAGATACCGTCACCCTGTTCGGACGGTCCATGCGGCACATCCGTCGCAGTCCGGACACGATCATCACCGTCGCCATCGTCCCCATCTTCCTCATGCTGCTGTTCGTCTATGTCTTCGGCGGGGCGATCGGCTCCGGCACCGACAACTATGTGAACTATCTGCTGCCCGGCATCCTGCTGATCGCGATCGCCAGTGGCGTCTCCTATACCGCGGTGCGGATCTTCACCGACACGCAGCAGGGAATCGTCGCGCGATTCAATTCGATGCCCGTCTCGCGATCATCGGTGCTGTGGGGGCACGTGCTCACCTCCGTTGTGTCCAACGCGATCTCGGTGACTGTGATCATCGTGGTCGCACTGGTCATGGGCTTCCGGTCCGCCGCCAACCTGGCCGAGTGGCTCGCAGCGGTCGGCATCCTGGCACTGTTCACCCTTGCCCTCACGTGGCTGGCGGTCATTCCCGGGCTGACGGCGAAAACGGTCGACGGCGCCTCCGCGTTTGCCTACCCGCTGATCTTCCTGCCCTTCATCAGCTCCGCGTTCGTGCCCACCGACACCATGCCGACCCCGGTCCGCGTTTTCGCCGAGAACCAGCCGGTCACCGCGATCGTCGAGTCCGTTCGCTCCCTTCTGGACGGTCGGCCGGTCGGAACCGATATCTGGATGGCGCTCGCCTGGTGCGTGGGGATAGCGATCGTCGCCTATTTCCTTGCGATGCGGGTGTACAGGCGGGTGCCCGGCCCCCGTCGGGCAGTCCTGGTCTGACCGCGAGCGTCAGTCCCGCCAGTCGATCAGGTCGAACTCCCGTCGCAGCGCAGCACCCCTCGCCGGGTTCACGGCCGCCACCCAGGAGACCCGGCCCAGCAGGTGAGACCGGAAGTCGCTCAGTCCTTCTCGATTGCTCTCTGCCGGCCCGCGGGTGCGGCACTGGTGCAGAACGGCTTTCAGGCGGTCGACGTCCGGACGGGCGATGTTCGGCCTGTCGTTGACCACGATCCCGGTGACCGCCTGCCGCTGCGAAGGTCTGCGGGTTCGCGTCTTCGCCGGATTGAGCGTGAAGCCCGAGTCACCCACGATCCGCGCGACCCCAGCGGTAAAGGCCCCGGATCGGCGGGCCAGGCCGGCACCGCCGGAGAAGCACAGGTCGTCGGCGTACCGGGTGTAACAGGCGCCGGAGGTGCCGGCGTAGGCAGCCAACCGGCGATCCAGTGCGAACGCCACCAGGTTGGCCAGCTGCGGTGAGGTCGGTGCCCCCTGTGGGAGGTGCGGCGCGGCCAGCCGCCTGCGCAGCCGGATGTCCCGTCCGCCGTCAGGTCCGGCCGGCATCCGGCCAAGCGCGGACACCGGTGTCGCATGGGTCGTCAGCCCGGCGAGCAGATGTGCGACCGGCTCCGGAAAGCCCGCGGACCGCAGCACGCCCCAGATCCGGCCCGCGGTGATGGCGGCGAAGAAGTGTTCGAGGTCGAGGGTGATGACAACTTCGGCACCGACATGCAGCGCCGCGCCGGTACCGGCCGACCGGCCCGGAACGAACCCGTGCGCGGCCGGATGCATCGGGATCGGTGACAGCAACTCGTCGAGAACCGCCCGCTGCACCGTCTTCAGGCGATCCTTCGGTGCTTCGAGCAGCCGTCCACCGGTCGGCCGCGCGATCCATCGGTAGCGGTAATGGGCGATCCGCTCCGACCGGGCGCGCCGGGCGATCAGCCGGGTGTCGGCCAGGCTCACCAGCTCATCGATGCTGATGCCCAGCCGATCGGCGAGCCGGCCGGCATCGTCGACGACCGGGGTGTGAAACGGCCGGCGGACGGTGGTCGTGGTGCTGGTCAGCCGCACCTCGATGCGGGGCAACGGGCCCACAACGAGGCCGCGCTCGAAGGCGCCGCTGCGGAGCACGAACTCCTGCAGCTCCCGCTGCCGGTCCGACGGCGGGCGCAGGTAGGCGGTCGTCACCTCTGCTGCCAGTGCCTCCACCCACGCTCGGCGGCGGCCGATCACCCGGCGGGTCCGGTACCGGATCGGACCGAGCTCCCACCGGCCGGCGAGCATGGCGTCCGCCAGCGCACCGGCGAGCTGACGATGATCGGTCATCAGCGATCCCGATCCCGGTCAGTGCTCGCCCGGAGCGGCCCGCGGAGCGGCCAGCGGAGCGGTGGGCTGCGGCGGTGGTGTGCGACCTTTCCTGCTGGGCGGGCACGTGCATGCGCGGAGCGCGTCATCGTGCCTGCATGGTGGTGCTCACTGTGGTGCTCGCACCCCGGGGGAGCCCCGGAGAGTCCGGACCGTTGCCGGCCGGCTTTCTCGCCACCACCGCCGCATCGGCCCACCCTCTCACAGCGGTTCCCGGTGACGCCCGACGTCCGAGCGGCCCGACGTACGAGCGTGCGATGTCCCAGCGCCCCACGTCCGCGTGCCCGAGGTCAGAGCGCCCGACGTCAGAGCGCCCCGACGTCAGAGCCGGTCGACATCGGCGAAGCCCCGCCCGCCGGCCAGCCTCGGATACCCCGGCCCCCGGTCGAAGAACGGCGGATCGGCCGGGGCGTCGGCCGCCATCAGGCCGCGGGCAGCCGTCGTTCCCTCGAGGTCGACCAGATACCCGCCCGGTTCTCCGTCGATCACCACGCCGTAGTCGGTGAGCGCTCCGTCGATGGACACCTTGCCCCACAGCACATCTCGCAACACCAGCTTCGGCGGCCGGGTCAACGGATCGCCCCACCCGCCGCCACCGGTCGTCCGGATCCGGATCACCTCTCCGGCCGCCACCGGCTCGGCATCGGCCAGCGCGTCCACTGCGCGTTCGTTCGGCCCGCCGGGGTCGATGGTGACGCTGAACGACTTTCCCGCCCGCCCGCCGTTGACGCCCCAACAGGCAAGGATGGAGCGGTCGGCGATCGACATGAAGTTCGCGTCGACGAGCATCCGGATGTGCTTGTCGTAGCCGAGTCCACCGCGGTGAAGTCCCGGCCCACCGGAATCCACCGCGAGCCCCAGTCGCTCGACCAGAAACGGGAAACGCGCCTCGGTGAACTCGCTCGGCAGGTTCCGGGAATCGGGGACGACGTGAATGGTGTCCTCGCCGTCCGCGTAGTACCGGCCCCCGGAACCCCCGCCCAGGACCTCGCGCATCAGGTACGGCCGGCCGGCCAGATCGGTGCCGTACACACCGGTGTAGCGGATCGTCTCCTGATCGGCCGGCATCCGGCCGTCGACTGCCTTGGCCAGCACCCCGGCCAGCACGCCGAGCAGCCGCAGGATGACGAACGTCCTGGCATTGGTCGGCGCCGGGAACACCGGGGTGAGCAACGTTCCCGGTGGCGGGAAGCGCATCTCGATCAACGGGACGACGCCCTCGTTGACCTCCAGTTCGGCCATCCGCTCCGGGGTATCGGCAAGGTTGCGCAGGATGGGTGCCAGCCACTTCGCCAGGAAGACGCCGTCGGAATAGTCGGCGCAATGATTGATCGGTCCCTTCGCTTGCGGGGAGGTCCCGGTGAAGTCGAGCACCATCCGGCCGTCGGTCACCCCGTCGCCGGCGGACAGCTTGGTCAGGGTGATCCGCTGGGCGTGCAGCCGCGGCGGGTCGACGCCGTCGTGCTCGGCGTAGTCCTCCCAGACGTACTCGCCGTCCGGGATCTTCGAGAGCAGCTCCGTCCGGTAGGTCCTGGTGGTGGCGTCCAGGATGGCGTCGAAGGCCGCCTCGATCTTTTCCCGGCCGTACCGCTCGAACAGCTCGGCGAGCCGCCTGGCACCCATCAGGCAGGCGGAGCACTCGGCGTCCAGATCGGCGGCCAGCGACTCCGGCATCCGGGAATTGCGGGTCATGATCCGCAGCGCGGCGTCGTTGGGCACGCCGGCGGCCCACAGCTTGATGGGCGGCACCATCAGGCCCTCTTCGAACACGCTGGTGGCGTGCGACGGCATGGAACCCGGGACGGTGCCGCCGATGTCGTCGTGGTGGCCGAATGCCTGCACGAAGGCCACCACCTCGCCGTGGTGGAAGACCGGGACTGTGACGCAGAGATCGGGCAGGTGACCGATGCCGCCCTCGGAGAGGTAGACATCGTTGTGGAAGTAGACGTCGCCGGGCACCATCTGCGCGATGGGGAAATCCCGGACCACCGGTTGGACCAGCGCTGAATAGGAACGGCCGGTCAGCTTGCGCATCCGGGCGTCGTGGATGCCCGCCCGGAAATCGTGCGCGTCCCTGATCATCGGTGAGCGGGCGGTGCGACCGATCGCGGTCTCCACCTCGGCCTCGACCGAAGCCAGTGTGCCGGAGACGATCTCGACGAGAATCGGATCGATCATCGGGAGCCTCCAGGTCCGGTGACCAGCAGATTCCCGTATCGGTCGACGCCGCAGGCGTAGTCGGGCGGAACGGGAACCGTCGCGCCGAACTCCTGCACGACCGCCGGGCCGCTGACCGTGTCGCCGGATCCGAGCCGCATCCGGTCGTACACCACCGCCTCCTGCCACCGGCCGAAATGCACGGGGCGGGTGCCCAGCACGGCACCGTCGGGCCCGTCGCCGGGTGGGATCTCGGGGATCCGCGGGCGCCGGATCGGCCCGATACCGCTTGTCCGCAGGTTCACCCATTCCACCGGCTGATCGTCCCGCTGCCGGAAGTCGTACCCGTAGAGCGAGCGGTGCGCGTCGTGGAATCGCCCGACGACGAGATCTGCCCAGCTGCGGGTGATCTCACCGTTCGGGCACGGCACCCGTACTTCGAACGCCTGCCCGATGTAGCGCAGGTCGGCCGATCGTTCGACGCGCTGGTCGCCGAGGGCGAAGCCCTCCGCCGACAGCGCCTGCCGCGCGTCCTCGGCGAGCTCGCCGAACGCCGCCCGCATCCGGTCGAGATCGAGGTCCCGGTCGGCGCTGACCGCGGTCCGCACGCCGTCGTTGCGAACGTCCACGGTGAGTAGCCCATACGCCGAGACATTGCCCGGGTTGGGCGGCACCAGGACCGTGCTGATGCCGAGGATGTCCATCAACCGGCAGGCCAGCAACGAGCCGGAGCCGCCGAAGGTGACCAGCGGGAAGTCCCGGACGTCGAGCCCGCGTTTGGTGGTGATCCGGCGCAGCGCATTGGCCTGGTTCCAGGCGGAGATCTCCAGGATGCCGGCCGCGGCCTCCTCGACCGACAATCCCAGCGGCTCCGCGATCGTCGCGACAGCCGTTGTGGCCGCTGCCTTGTCGAGCGGGATCTCGCCGCCCAGCAGGTGGGGAGGAATGCGCCCGAGCAGCAGATGCGCGTCGGTGACGGTCGGCTCGCTGCCGCCGTCGGGGTAACAGGCCGGGCCGGGATGCGCACCGGCCGATCTGGGTCCGGCCTTGAGCGTTCCCTCGGCGGAGATCCAGGCGACCGAGCCGCCGCCGGCGCCGACGGTCACCACGTCGATCATCGGGATCTTCGCGGGGAACGGGCCGACCGCTCCCTCGGTGGTCAACGACGGCTGACTGTTCATGATCACGGTGACATCGGTCGAGGTGCCACCGCCGTCGCAGGTCAGCACCGCGTCGTAGCCGGCCCGGTCGGCGATGGTCGCCGCACCCAGCGCACCCGCCGCAGGACCGGAGAGCACCGTGCTGATGGGGCGGCGGACGACATGCTCCGCTGACAGCACTCCACCGTTCGACTGCATGATCGAGAACGGGATCGACCGCCCGTCCAACTCGGCCAGCCGCCTGGCAATGCCCGAGACATACCGTGCGACAGTCGGTTTCACTGCGGCGTCGATCAGGGTCGTCATCGCCCGTTCGTACTCACGGTACTCGGGCAGCACCTCGCTGGACAACGACACGACCGCCTCCGGGTACTCCCGCGCGAGGACATCCGCCATCGCCTGCTCGTGGGCGTCGTTGGCGTAGGAATGCAGGAAGCAGACCGCGATGGTGGTGATGCCGCGGGACCGGAAGAAGTGGACGGCGTCCGTGGCTGCTGCCGGGTCGAACGGCCGGAGTTCCCGACCGCGGAAGTCCATCCGACCGCCGACCGTGCGAACCAGGTCGGCCGGCACGATGCGATCAGGCTTGACCCAGAAATAGGAATTGCCGTAGCCGTCAGGAACGGACTGCCTGGCGATCTCCAGCATCGACTCGTACCCGATGCTGGTGACGAAGCCCAACGCACCTGCCCTGCCCTGGAGCAATTGGTTCGTCGCGACCGTCGTGCCGTGCAGGATCGATTCGATGTCGGCAGGCACTGCACCTGCCTGGCGCAAGATCCGTTCGACTCCGGTGATGAAACCGTCGGCCGGGTCGGAGGGGGTCGACGGGGTTTTCGTGGTGCTGACCGACCCGGTCCGGGTGTCGACGGCGACGACATCGGTGAACGTCCCGCCGGTGTCGACCCCGATCCGGAGATGCGTCATCGCGTCATGATCGCAGCAGGCAACGCAGTCATCCGTGCCGGGCGATCATCCGCGAGTTCGGTGCCGCCGGCGCCGGCCCGGGGAGGTTACTGGTCGTGCCGGTCGTACCGGGGAACAGCGTCCTCGCTGGTTTCGCCGAGTGCCTGCACGTCGTGCCGGTCGAAGCTGCCGATCTCTTCTTCCCGCTCCGCGTGCGGGGTCTGCTCGTCGTGCTCGTCGAAGCTGCCGATGTGTTCACGGCGCTCCTCGTGCGGAGTGTCGATGTCGTGGCGGTCGAAACTGCCGACCTCCTCGGTTCCCCTCGTCCGGTCGGACTGGTTGCTGTCATCTGCGCCGATGTCCCTCATATCCGAAGGGTAACCCGATCGGACGCCCACCGAACCTCGAGCCTTCGGTCACCCCTGCGGGATGCGGCAAACGGCGTAACATCCGCGCTGAGGTCGGCGACGGCGCCGTTCGGTGTGGCCGTTCTGCTGCCGGTGCCGACCATTGTCAACACCCCTGGAGGTGGCGATGATGACCGGCCCAGATCTGTACCGCGGTGATTCCGGAGATGGCCCGGATCCGCTCCTCATACTGTGGGACGGTGTCCGTTACCTGGCGTGGTGGTTGATGGCCGGTCTGGTCGTCACCGGGTCATGGTGGTTCACCGGGTACCGCAGCTGCGGCACCGACTGGCTCAAGGCCGGTCCACCTCGACGCGGGCGCGCAGGGCAACGCGACCCGGTCGCCCGGGAGGCGGTCGAGGGCATCGCGGCGCTGGAGGCCTATCTCGATTCATTCGCTCCAGGACAGGATCAGGTCAAATAACGGTAGGCCGCCGACCCGGGGAGGATCCGCTCCACCTCCATCGGCGCGGCCGCCATTCTCTTCAACAGTGCGCCCAGCCCGTCGGCGGCACCGATCTCGATGCCGACCAGAGCGGGACCGGTCTCCCGATTGTTGCGTTTGACGTATTCGAACAGCGTGATGTCGTCGTCCGGACCGAGCACCTCGTCGAGGAATCGGCGGAGCGCCCCCGGCTCCTGCGGGAAATCGACCAGGAAATAGTGCTTGAGCCCCCGGTGCACCAGCGAGCGCTCGAGAATCTCGCCGTAGCGCGAGACGTCGTTGTTGCCGCCCGACACCATCGCCACCACCGTCGATCCCGGAGTCAGCTCGAGCTGGGTCAGTGCTGCGACCGCGAGCGCCCCTGCAGGTTCGGCGACGATCCCCTCGTTCTGGTACAGCCGCAGCATCTCGGTGCAGATGGCACCCTCGTCCACCGCGACGACCCGGACATCCGCGCCCGACACGATCCGGTACGGAATGGACCCGACCTGACGGACGGCCGCCCCGTCGACGAACGGGTCCATGCCGTCCAGCCGCACCGGGCCACCCGATTCCATGGCGGCCAGCATCGACGGCGCACCGGCCGGCTCGGCCCCGATCACCGTCACCCATGGAGCGCGCTCCTGCAGGTAGGCGATCACGCCGCCGAGCAGCCCGCCGCCGCCAACCGGAACGATCACCACGTCGGGCGCACGGCCGAGCTGCTGCAGCAGTTCCCGGACCACCGTGCCCTGACCGGCGATGGTCCGGGCGTCGTCGAAGGGCGACACCAGCACGGCGCCGGTCTGTTCGGCGTACTCGGCCGCGGCAACGGCTGCGTCGTCGAAGGTGTCGCCGGTGAGGACGAGTTCGACGGTGCCCGCGCCGTGGGTCAGGATCCGGTCGCGTTTCTGCCGTGGGGTGGTGTTCGGCAGGTAGATCCGGCCCCGGATGGCGAGCTCGCGGCAGGCGAAGGCAACGCCCTGCGCGTGGTTGCCGGCACTCGCGCAAACAATCCCGGCCGCCCGTTGCGATTCGTCGAGCTGGGCCATCAGGTTGAAGGCGCCGCGCACCTTGTACGACCGGACCACCTGCAGGTCCTCGCGCTTGAGCAGCACCTTCGTCGACGTCTCGTCCGAGAGCCGACGGCACTCCTCCAGCGGGGTCAGCGCCGCGATGCCGGAGATCCGGCGGGCCGCGGCGTCGATGTCGGCAGCCGTCACCGGCCGGTCGTCGCCACCGGATCTCTTCGTGCGGGATCTCCCGGTGGGGGATCGCGGGGTGTCGGGCACAACACCGATCTTGTCACCCCGTCGCGGTAGGTTCGTAGCGTGCTTGCTGCAATGCGCCAGGCCCGAATCCTCGACGAGGTCCGCCGGACCGGCGGGGCCAGAGTCGCGCACCTGACCGCCCTGCTGGGCGTGTCGGACATGACGGTGCGCCGCGATCTGGAGGCCCTGGACCGCAAGGGCCTGCTGTCGAAGGTGCACGGCGGCGCCACCGCGATGGACACCGCCAGCGCCATCGAGCCCGGCTTCGAGGTGACCAGCCAGCGGGAGATCTCCGAGAAGGAAGCCATCGCCGAGCGGGCGGCGAAGCTGGTCCGGCCGGGCATGGCCATCGCCATCACCGCGGGCAGCACCACCTGGACGCTGGCCCGGCATCTCGGCGACATCGCCAACCTCACCGTCGTCACGAATTCGCTCAAGGTGGCGGAGGTGCTCAACGCCCGGCAGCGGCCGGACCTGACCGTCGTGCTGACCGGCGGGCTGCGCACACCCTCCGACGGTCTGGTGGGACCCGTTGCGGTGCAGGCGATCCGCTCACTCCACGTCGACATGGTGATCATGGGTGTGCACGGCATCGACGAGCGTGCGGGCCTGACGACACCGAACCTGCTCGAGGCCGAGACGAACCGGGCGCTGGTCGAATCCGCCCGCCGCTTGGTGGTCGTCGCCGACCACACGAAGTGGGGCGTCGTCGGCCTGGCCCAGATCGCCCCGCTCCGTGCGGTGACGACGCTGCTGACCGACGACCTGCTGCCACCCGGCGCCGCGGAGGTGCTGTCCGAGCAGGTCGCCGAGGTCATCATCATCCCGACATCGGAGCACTGAGCCTTCTTGCTGTGACGCGGCGAGTTGGGTCGGGTTGTCGCGCGGTATCGGCGACAGAAGCGCCGGAAACCCGACCCAACTCGCGGAGTGCTGCCCGCGCGGGTGCTAGTCGCGCGGGCCGGAGACCCCCAGCGAGGACAGCGACGTCCCGGTCTCCAGCAGCGTCTTCAAGTCGCTGAGCACCTCGGCCCAGCCACCGCCGGCTCCCTCGACGCTGCCACCGACCATCAGCGCGGTGTTCGGTGCACCGTCCAGTTCGTGGGTGATGGTGAGACACGTGACCCCGTTGGCCTTCTCGGCGATGGTGTAGGTCAGCCGGGTGGCCGGCTCGGTGTCCCACCCGGCTCGCCAGGTCTGCACGAGACGGTTCGGCGGGTCGGCCTCGATCACCTCACCGTCGACGACGACCTCGGGCATGCCGGCGTCCCGCATCGCCTTGTCCGCGATGATGCGGAAGGCGCCGCCGGGCCTGAGGTCGAACTCGGCACGCCCGCCGTAGCCGTACTTCTCGGTCCAGTCGGGTTGGGTGATGGCGTCCCAGATGGCCTGCGGGGTGGCCTTGATGTAGATCCGGTTGATCTGCACGACACTCGATGTCGATTCGGTCGATGAGGTGTCGGTGGACGGGGTGGCGGTTGATGCGGCACTGGTCATGACGGTTTCTCCAATTCGGCTTTCAGGTGGGAGAGCGCGGAAAGGCCGCGCTCGGTGTACTTGTCGATCCAGCGGTCGTGGATCAGCCTGATCGGTACGGCGTTGAGGAAGTGGCGTTTCTCCCGGCCCGTCTTGTGGGCGATGACCAGTCCGGCGTCCTCCAGCACCGTGAGGTGCTTCATGACGCCGAAGCGGGTCATCTCCACTTCAGATTCCAGTTCCGTGAGCGTGCGGCCGTCACGCTCGAACAGCAGGTCGAGAAGGAAGCGCCGGGTCGGGTCGGCCAACGCCTTGAACACCAGGTCGTCGTCGATCACAGTGACGAGAATAGGTGACCTTTTGGTCACATGTCAAGGTTCTGTACCGCGGATGCCGAGGTGGAACCTCCGCGCGGCTGACGCACTTGCGAGATGCCCACGGGGTGCAAGACCTCTCGTTGGACGGGTTCGAGAATGCCCACTGCCGGGGGAGCAGGGAAAACCGGCCCCCGGACCGCCGAAAGCCCTGCACAAACGACACTCGGCGAGGTTGGCCGGAAGAGAAGGGCGCGCGGAGAAGACCGGTCACCGGGAGCGGGAGCAGAGGGCGGGGCGGAGGAGCAGCCCCGAACGTCAGGGGGCGGGTTTGACCGGCTGACGCAGGACCGTCTTCAGCTTCTCCGGCGCGACCTTTCGTGGGTCGCTCAGATAGATCTCGTGATGACGCCCGTTCCAGGTGAGTCCCCGGGCGGGCATCACCTCGTCGTGCAACCGGGCGAGGGTGGCAGTCTCCGCGTCGTAGCTCCCGATGTGCAGGATCTGCAGCGACCGCCCCTCGTGCAGCACCAGGGTTCTCAGGCCGGCGATCGGAAGCTCCGGTTTCTTGCCGGAGGCCTTGGCCAAGCCGGTGGCGATGTCGTCAGCCTTCACCGGGTCGGGTAACGGGACCATCATCGTCCAGTCCCACTCGCTCTTGCGGCGTGCGGCGAACACCGACGGGTCGCTGCTGGACCACAGCCCTTCCAGCGGCCCGACCACGAAGTCATCGCCGCTGCGGGCCTTGAACGCGAACTTGACCGCATACGCGCCCGCATACAGTGCCGCGACGGCCGCCGAATAGTCCGGTGACGTGTTGGGATCGCCGTGCCCGTCGATCGCCAGGTAGGTCGTGGCCGGGACGTCGACCTCGGCAAAATCCTTGGATCCCGGCTGGTACAGGTCTTTGCGGTCCTTCTTCAGGTCGATCTTCAACAGTCCGGATCCATCACTCGAAGAGGAAAGGGCCGACTCACCTTTCAGTCGTGGCATCCCGCAGCACGCCGTACTGCTCCCGGACCTCGGGGGTCGCCGGCGCGGTGAAGGACCGGGCGGGTGCGGCCGGCCACTCCGGCGGCTGCGCCGACCCGGACAACGCCCAGGCCGCCTGCCGCGCCGCCCCCAGCGCGACGTACTCGGCCGAGGCCGGTACCAGGACGTCGGTGCCGAAGATGGCCGGGGCCAACTGCTGGATGGCCGGGTTGCGGGCGGCTCCGCCGATCATCAGGACCCGCTGTGCCTGTACCCCGAGCGCGTCGACGGCGTCGGCGAGCGAGCACAGCAGTGCCTCGACGGCGGCCCTGGCCAGGTCGGCCCTGGTGACGGCGGAGGTCAGCCCGCGCAGCACCCCGGTGGCCTGCGGCCGGTTGGGCGTCCGCTCCCCGTCCAGGTACGGCAGCAGCGTCAGGCCACCGGAACCCGACGGCGCCGACAACGCGAGGTCGGCGAACTCGGCGTGGTCGACGCCGAGCAGATTGCTCACCACTGCGAGCACCCGCGCCGCGTTCACCGTCGCCACCAGCGGCAGGTAGCGCCCGGAGGCATCGGCGAATCCGGCCACCGAGCCGGTTGGATCGGCCATCGGCGTATCGGTCACGCAGAACGCCGTCCCGGACGTGCCGATCGAGACCGCGACATCGCCGTCCACCAGCCCGAGACCCAGCGCAGCGGCCATGTTGTCGCCAGTTCCGGCGCCCAGCGCCGCGCCCGATTGGGCGCGCCCGACGACCTCGGCCGGTTCGGCGATCCGCGGCAGCTGCACCGACGGATCCCCCGGTCCGCGGCCGAGTGCCCACTGCGCCACCTCGGGAAGCCAGGCCCGGTCGGCCGGCGAGTAATAGCCGGTGCCCGATGCGTCGCCGTGATCGGTCGTCATCGGTGCGCCGGACCCCGGACCGCCGGCCAGCATCCAGGTCAGCCAGTCGTGCGGTAGAAGCACAGCTGCTGTCCGGGCGGCGTTCTCGGGTTCGTTCTCCGCCATCCAGCGCAGCTTGGTGACGGTGAACGATGCGGCGGGCACCGATCCGATCGTCTGCGCGCAGCTCTCGGGTCCGCCGAGTTGCTCGACCACCTCGCTGATCTGCGGCGCCGAACGGAGGTCGTTCCACAGCAACGCCGGCCGGATGACGTCACCGTCTGCGTCCAACGCCACCATCCCGTGCTGCTGACCGCCGACGGCGATCGCCGCTGCGCGCTCGAGCAATCCGGAACCAGCCTGCTGCAACGCTTCCCACCAGGCCTGCGGGTCGACGGCCGTCCCGGTCGGGTGCGGGGCAGACGCCTCGTCGACCACCGTGCCGTCCTCGGCCCGGACCAGCACCACCTTCGTCGATTGTGTCGAGGAGTCGATTCCGGCCACCAGAACGTCGTCGGCCACGGCGCGCCACCCTTCTCTCGGTCAGCAGTCAGTCTTCCGGTCAGCATGTCGCACACGGCGATGGGGCTGTCAGGCCGCACCGGGCGCCCGAGCACAGCGCACCTCAGTGCACGGACGCGCGCAACCTGGCCAGCGTAGGGTCCGCGATCAACTGCTCGATGCCCGCATGGGCGGCGCCGAGAGAAGCGGCTTCCAGGCCCAGCTCGGAGAACTCCAGCCGCCACTGCGCGTCGGGGCCGGCGATCACCCGCGCTCGCAGTTCGGCGAGTACGGGCTCCTCCAGGTACTTGCGCAGCGCGGGATAGTGCCCGCCCAGCACGATGGTGTCGGGGTTGAGCACGTTGGCCAGCACGGAGATCCCGATCCCGAGCCAACGGGCCTGCTCGGCCAGCGCATCCAGGACCTGCCGGTCACCGGCGGCCGCCCGCTCCTCGACCTCGACCAGCTGTCCACCGAGGTCGGCGCCCACGTGCGGGCCGGGATTCCCGCTCGCGCCGGGATCACCCGAATCGGCGGTGCCACGCGCGGTGCCGACCATGTCCAGCAGCGCCGCCAGCCCGACCTCGGTCTCCCAGCAACCCCGGCGGCCGCAGCCGCACAACCGGTCGGGCGCCCCGATGGTGATGTGCCCGACCTCGCCGGCGAAACCGTCTGCGCCACGGACGATGTGGCCGTCGACGATCATTCCGGCGCCGACGCCGACGGCCCCGGCCAGGTACAGCAGGTTCGACGCTCCCGCGACCTGCCCGACGGCGTAGTGCGCCATGGCGCCCATGTTCGCGTCGTTGTCGACCCGGATCCGGGTGTCCCGCCACTGCAGCCGGCCCATCAGGGTGTGCACGATGTCGACGTCACGCCAGTGCAGGTTGGGCGCGAAGGAGAGCATGCCCGCATCGGCGTCGACCAGGCCGGGCAGCGCGATGTGCAGGCTCTGCACCTGCTCGACCGTGGTGTCGGCCTCCTCGATGAGCTGCCGCGCGACCTCGGCGACAACGCCCAATGCCCGGGCCGGGCCCAGTTCGGCCATCGACCGGCCGATTCGGCGGCGGCTCAGCACCCGGCCACGGAGGTCGAGCACCACGCCGGCGATGTAGTCGACCTGGACCTCGATACCGAGGAACCGGACCCAGGTCGGGTCGAGTTCCACGGAGCGACCGGGACGGCCGAGGCCGCCCCGGTCGACGTTGCCCTCCACCACGAGACCGCGGTCGATCAGCTCCGTGACCAGGCTCGAGACCGTTGCCTTGGTCAGCCCGGTGTCGTGCGCCAGTCTGGCGCGCGGACGCGGGCCGCCGTCCGACAGGCTGCGCATCAGCAATGCCAGATTCAGCCTACGGACGGTGGCCTGGTCAGCGGGTGTCGATCCGCCGTTGGACCGAACGGCGATTGGCATTGGGCAGCCTTTCGTCGTCATTTTTCGAGGGTCGGCGAATGAAGCATCTGTAGATGGGACGCAACTGTCGGTCAGGTCATGCGCTGTGGTCGGTCAGCCGCCCGCGCTGGCCCGACGACGCCGGCTGAGGGCATCGACACTGGCTGCGAGCAGGAGCACGATGCCGGTGACGATGTACTTGATGTAGGCCTGCAGCCCGAGCAGCCCAAGCCCGTTGTCGATGACGGCGATGACCAGACCACCGATGATGGCGTCCCTGGCCTTGCCCTTGCCACCGAACAGCGACGTGCCTCCGATCACGGCCGCGGCGACGGCATAGAGGAGCGTGTTCCCCGCGCCGGCGTCCGGAGTGACCGAGCTCAGCCGCGAGGCAGCGATGATGCCGGAGAACACCGCCATCGCGGAGCTGATGACGAAGCACATGATGGTGATGTAGCCGACCCGGATACCGGCCCGCCTGGCTGCCTCCGAATTGCCACCGACGGCGTAGACATGCCGACCGAAGGAGGTCCGGTTCTGCACGAAGGTCCAGATCACCAGCAGCACACCGACGATCGGCGCGATCCACGGCACGCCCTCGAGGACGATGGCGCCCTTCGAGCGGTTCTGGCTGAGCAGGAAAGTTGCGCCTATCAAGACGACGGCGATGAGAATGATCCGCACGGTGATGACCGCGAGCGGCGCCGTGACCAGATTCGCCGCCCGGCGGCGTTGATAAACCAGCAGATTCAGCCCGGCGTACGCAGCGATCGACCCGAGGACGACCACCCAGCCGAAGACGATCGGCATGTTCCCGTTCGAGATGGCGAAGATGACGTCGTTATTGATCGGGACGGTGCCGCCGGTGCCGATGATCCACAGCAGCACGCCCTGGTAGGCAAGGAATGTCGCCAGCGTGACGACGAAGGACGGAATGCCGACCGCAGAGACCAGGATGCCGGTAAAGATGCCCATCACTACCCCGACGAGGAGCGCGACGAGTACGGCCAGGTACCACGGCAGGTTCTGCTTGAGCAGCAACTCGGCCATCACCCCGGCGCCGACACCACCGATCACGCCGGCGGACAGGTCGATGTGACCGAGCAGCAGGACGAACCCGATGCCCATGGCCAGCACACAGATCGAACCGGCCTGGGTGAGCAGGTTGGCCAGGTTGAAGACGGACAGGAAGGTGCTCGGTGCGGCGATTGTGAAAACGATCAGCAACAGCAGCAGGCCGAGAAGTGCTGGCAGTGAACCGACATCGCCGGCCCGCAGCTTGTTGCGGTACTGCTGCCAGTACTGCCCGAGGGACACCGGACCAGCGGCGTCACCGGAAAACATTCCACGGGCTTTTTCATCACTGATCGGTTTGATCAGATCCGGCTTGGGCGTGCTCATGCTGATTTCTCCGCAACTGACGGGGCCAGGCCGTGCTCGCCCGACCGGCCGGTGGTGATCAACTCGATGATTTCCCGAGTGGTGACGTCGGCGGCCGGTACATCTGCGGCCACCCGGCCCAGGTAGAGCGCACTGATCCGATCGCTGACTTCTTTGACGTCATTCATGTTGTGGCTGATCAGCAGCACACCCAGGCCATTGTCGGCGAGGCGGCGGACCAGATCGAGGACCTGCCTGGTCTGGGCAACACCCAGCGCGGCGGTGGGCTCGTCGAGCATCACGACCTTGGAGTTCCACAGCACGGACTTGGCAATGGCAACGGTCTGCCGCTGCCCACCGGAGAGACTGGCCACCAATTGCCGGACACTGGTCACGGTCCGCACAGAAAGGCTCGCCAGGGTGTCCCGCGCCTTGATCTCCATCTCGGCCTCATCGAGCACCAGGCCCGACTTGGGTTCCCGGCCGAGGAACATGTTCTGGACGATGTCCAGGTTGTCGCAGAGCGCCAGATCCTGGTACACGATTTCAATTCCCAGCGCGGCAGCGTCGCGAGGACTGCTGACCGCCACCTGCTTTCCCTCGAACAGGTAGTCCCCGGTGTCGATGCCGTAGATGCCGGCAACGCATTTGACCAGGGTGGACTTTCCGGCACCGTTGTCACCGACGAGCGCAGTGACCTGGCCGGGGTAGATCTTCAGGTCGACGTCGTGCAGCACCTGGACAGCGCCGAAGCTCTTGTTCACCCCCCGCAATTGGAGGATCGGTTCGCTTGGCTGTGTCATCGTGCTGCTCCTTCGGTTCTCAGTGATAGTCAGGCGCCGGGCCCGAGCGACGCATATCGCATCGCTCGGACCCGGCAGTCATGCCTTGTCTGCCTGGCGTCAGCTGATGCCGGCAGCGGTGCAAGCCGCTGCGGCGGGACCGGCGCACAGCTCGGCGGCCGTCACACCACCGGCGTCGACGACGTCCTTGACGTTTTCCTTGGTGATGGCCTGCGGGGTCTCCAGGATCGACTTGACGTCGCGGTTACCCGTGGCGTCCTTGACGGTGTCCGGGGCATCCGGGGTCTCGCCATTGGCCAGCGCGATGGCAACCTTGGCCAGCGCGGCAGCTTCCAGCTTGGTGTCCTTGAAGACCGTCATGCACTGGTCGCCGGCCAGGATGTTCTGCAGGCCCTGCACGGTGGCGTCCTGCCCGGTGACCGGGATCTGCACGCCGTTCTTCTTGTTGATCGCGATGACCGCGTTGCCCAGGCCGTCATTGGCGGCGAGTACGCCGTCGATCTTGCCGCCGGCAGCGGTGTACATCTGCTCGTAGGTGGTGCCGCCGACCTGGTTGTCCCAGTCCGGGATCGCCTGCTCGGCAACGACCTTGTAGTTGGTCATCGGGTCCAGCACGGAGTGCGCACCGGCCGAGAACAGGGTCGCGTTGTTGTCCGTCGGCGATCCGTTGACGTAGACGATGTTCTTGTCACCGGAGCCGAGGCACTCAGCCAGGCCCTTGCCCTGCAGCTCACCAACAGTGGTGTTGTTGAAGGAGATGTAGTAGTCGGCACTACCGCCCAGCGTCAGCCGGTCGTAATCGATGGTCTGGACGCCCTGCGCCTTTGCCTTCTTCTGGATGGCGGCAGCGGACTCGCTGTCCAGGCCGACGATCGCCAGCACGGTCGCACCGTTGGCGATCATCCCGTCCGCGATGGTGGCCATGCCGGCCTTGTCACCGTTGGCGTTCTGGATGTCGAACTCGACACCGGCGTCGGTGAATGCCTTGGTCAGGTTCGGCCGGTCCTGCGTCTCCCAGCGGGCGGAGGACTTGGTGTCCGGAAGGATGACGCCGATCTTGCCGGCGCTACCGGCGGGCGCGCTGGACGCAGCAGTGTCCGCGGCGCTGGTGGCCGCACTGGCGGCGCTATCGACCGCGGACGTTGCGGCACTCGCGCCACTTGCGGCGGCCGACGTCGCGCTGGTGGCTGCGGTGTCCGAGTTCGAACCACAGGCAGCCAGCAGCAGCGAGCCCGCTGCCACAAGGCCGAGTACTGCGGAGGTCTTCAGGCGCATGAACATTTCCCTCTCTGATGGAACCGCACGTCCTGGTGGACGGCGGAAAGGCACAGAACTGTGACGACCACGAGGGCGGAAACCCGGAGTGAGTCGACCGGCGGAGGTGCCGATTTACCTGCCGAACATCTGCTCGACATGCACTAGTACGGTGGTCACACAAACTATGGAGCGCGACTCGCCGCGTCAATCCCCCCAGAGGTCACATTTTGGTAAGTGTCCCAACGAAGTCTTGGCGTCACACTAACGGCATTGTTAACGACAAGGAACGGTGACGCAGCGACGATGGGCGCGCTCCCATTGCACCAACCCGAGTGTCGTCGCCCGTCAGTGGCAAACGGCCCGACGCCTGATAACAATTCAGTACAGGCCCGGCAAACCGGTCACGATTCAGTACGAGTAGAGCGAACCCCGGGGCGCGCTCCAGCCGGTGACGATCGAGATGCCGGCCGAGGTCCCGATCAGATCGGCGCCCGCAGCCAGCAATGCACGCACCTGCTCGACGGTCTTCACCCCGCCGGACGCCTTGACACCCATCGAGGCCGGGACAGATCGGCGGAGGTAGCCAATGGTGGCCGGGTCGGCAATGCCCACCCGACCCCGTGAGGCGATGGAGACGAACGCGGCACCGGCGTCGATCGCCGCCCGCACTGCCTGCTCTCGCTGGTTGGCGTTGAGCAGGGGCAGCTCGAGCATCAGTTTCACCCCGATCGGCTCGGCGGCGCGGACGACCGCCGCGAGGTCGGCGGCAAACTCCCGCACACGCTTCGACAGCAGGTAGCCGACATTGACCGTGCTGTCGATCTCGTCAACCCCCGCGTCGACCAGCGCTGCGACCTCGGCGACCCGGCCCGCGGTCAGGCCCGAGCCGTTCGGGTAGTCGACGATCGAGCCGATCCTCGCCGCGGATCCGCGCAGCTCGTCGCGGGCCGCCCACACCCAGCACGGCGGCACCACAGCCGAGTCGAATCCGTGTTCGAGGGTCTCGCGGACGTGGTCCCGGACCTGCCGCTCGGTGATCGCCTGCCCGATCAGCGTGTGCTGGATGCGTCCCGCCAACTGTTCCCGCGGCAGCACTTCACCGACGGTTCCATTTTCGGCCGCATGCTGCCCGTCATCGCCTGGGTCCCACACGGGAGCAGTGTTTCACGACGCGCATACGCGGCATGACGGGCGTCACACCGCCACCGGAGTCGTACGCTTGCCCGTCATGCGCATCCTGTCCATCCAGTCGTCGGTCGCCTACGGTCACGTCGGCAACTCGGCGGCGACGTTCCCGCTGCAACGACTCGGCCACCACGTCTGGCCGGTGATCACCGTGCACTTCTCCAACCACACCGGTTACGGCAGCTGGCGGGGACTCGTGCTGGATCCCGAGGTGATCGCGGAGGTGATCGAGGGCATCGCGGACCGCGGCGCGCTCGGCAGCGCCGACGCTGTGCTGACCGGTTACCAGGGCTCCCCCGGGGTGGCCGATGTGGTGCTCAGGACGGTGGCCAGGGTGCGCGACATGAACCCGTCGGCGGTGTACTGCTGCGACCCGGTGATGGGCGATGTCGGGCGTGGCATGTTCGTGCTGCCGGGGCTGCCGGAGCTGATGCGGGAACAGGTGGTGCCGACCGCGGACATCGTGACCCCCAACGCTTTCGAGCTCGCCTACCTCGCGACCGGCGGTGACCCGGCGGCGGTCGACGTCGACGCCGTGAGCACCGTCGAGGGGCTGCTCGCCGCGGTCGACGCGGTACGGGCGATGGGACCGCGGACGGTGCTGGTCACCTCCGTCGAGGGCGCCGGGGTGACGGAGAACGAGATCGGGATGCTGGCGGTGGACGCCTCGGGCGCCTACCTGGTGCGGACCCCGCGGCTGCCGTTGAGCGTCAACGGCGCAGGTGACGTGACGGCCGCGTTGTTCCTCGCGCACCTGTCCGACGGCATCGACGTCGCACTGGCCAAGGTCGCGTCATCGATCTACGGGATCATGGCGGCCACGGTCGTCGCGGGGTCCCGGGAGATCAGCCTGGTCGAGGCCCAATCGGCGATCGCCGATCCGGACTGTGAATTCGCCGTCGAGCAGATCCGTTAGCCCGCTTGGCTTCTGAGCTCTGACCGCGACCGATCACGTCGAGGAAGTCGGCCAGGAACGCGTCGCCGTCAACCGCGGTGACCGCGGTGCTGTCGGGCGCGGGTTCGATCTCCCAGGCAACGGGTGCGCCCTCCCAGGTCCGCATCACATGCGCCCTGGTCGCGAACCCGTCGAAGGTGATGTTGACCGGCCCGGTCATCGAGCCGGTGATCCAGTCCGGTTGCACGGTGAGGGCGGCGGCCAGGCCGTCGTGCACCGGGGAGATCCGCCGCCCCCACGCCAGCCGGTAGAAGTCCACGTAGGACTCCAGGATGGCGGCCGCGAACTGTCCCTGGCGGGACGTCGTGGCATGCAGCCGCGCCATCGCCGCCTCGTCGGTGACCACCGTCCTGGTGACGTTGACGCCCACCATCAGCCGCCGCCGGCAGGGCGCGGCGAACACCCGTCGCGCGGCCTCGCCGTCGTTCTGGACGTTGGCATCGACCATCAGCGAGGTGCCGACCTCGGGAAACGGCCCGGACCCGCCCATGATCGCCACCTGCCGGAAGTCGTTCAGCAGCAGCGGGTTCAGCTCGAGCGCCCGGCCGACGTTGGTCAGCGGGCCCAGTGTCAGCAGGCTGTAGCGGCCCGGCTCGGACGCCGCCCACCCGACCAGTGTCCCGGCCGAATCGCCCTCCGTCAGCACCGCCGGGTCCGCCCTCTCGGCCAGCGGCACGACATCGCCGAGACCGTCCAGGCCGTGCACGTAGTGCGCGATGTGCGCCTCGCCGATCAGTGGGCCCGTGGCGCCGCGGGCGACCGGGACGTCCGGCAGCCCGGCCAGTCTCAGCACATGCCCGATGTTGCGGACCGCATCGTCGACGGTGCAGTTTCCGTAGACGCTGGTGACGCCCACGATCCGCACGTCGGGGCGGCCCGCGAGGTACAGCAGGGCGAGGGCGTCGTCGATGCCGCAGTCGGTGTCGACGATGACCTCGTGCACCGCCGGCTGGTCGGCGTGCGGATCGGAAGTGACCATGTCGCCATCCTGCACACCGCGCCGGGACGGCCCGCTACTGGCCCTTCACCCGGAAGCGGAGCGAGGTCCGGGCAGCACCGATCTCGTCGACGCTGATCTTCTCCAGGTCGATCCGGCCGCTGTCCTCGAACAGCCGCTTCCCGTTGCCCAGCAGCACCGGCATCACGTCCACCCACAGCTCGTCGACGAGTCCCGCGGCCAGCAGCTGCCGATTGAGGTCGGCCCCGCCGATAGCCAGCACAGCGCGGTCCCCGGCGACCTCGGCCGCCTGCGCGACGAGGCTCTTCACCCCGTCGGTGACAAAGGTGAAGTACAGCCGGTCATTGCGCTTCGGGGCGACCGCGGGCGGGTTGTGGGTGAGGACGAAGATCGGCACCTGGAACTCGTAGCCGTCGGCGTACCCGTCCGGATCCGGCGCGCCGTCGAACGTGCGCCGCCCCATCAGTGCCGCGCCGGCCATCTCCTGCATCGCCTTCATCGAGGGCGATTCCAGGAGGTCGTCGAAATCGGTGTAGAGCGCAGCCGCGCTGCCGTCCGCATCCTCGACGAATCCGTCCAACGACACCGTCATTCCGGCGATCACCGTGGCCATGTGTCTCCCTCCGGCCATCCGGGCGGACGGTCCGGGTTGATGGACCGGAGACCGGCGCGGTACTCATCGCTCTACTGCTTGGTGGTCTTCTCGATGCTCATCACCAGGATGACCCGGTCGGCGCTGTCCGGCGGCGGCTGCTGCTCGGCGTTGCCGTACCGCTGACCGAGCCGGACGTAGAACGCGCCGGTCGGGTCGGGCTCGACGTCGACCAGTTTCCCGCGCAACTCCAGATACCGGAACTCGTTGTCCGGGTCGATGATCGACAGGCTCATCGACGGGTTGTGGTGCAGGTTGCGGTATTTCGCCCGTTTCTTCGTGTGCGTGAAACGCAGGTGCTCACCGTCGTACTCGAACCACATCGGGTTCACCTGCACCGTGTCGTCGGGGCGGATGGTGCCGAGGTGGCCGTACAGCGGGCGCTCGAGGAGATGGGCGTAGGCCCCGGGGATCAGTGTGCTCACCCATCAGCCAACACGGTGCGCGCACACGGGATTCCCGGGTACCGCTGCCGATGGGCCCCCCAGGAGGGGTCACTTCGACGGTTGCAGGTGACCCGTCGATGCCCTCCGCCGCTCGTACCGCACCGCCAGGATCACGGCGACGGCCATGACGACGAGCACGTCGACGAACCCTAGGATCGACATCCACGGGAGTTCGAACGACTGCGCCTTGACGTTGGCGAAGAAGCCGCCCATCGGTGTGAGCAACGGCCACAGCACCAGCAGGTTGTGAACGATGCTGAAGGCCACCGCGTAGACGACGCCGAGCCCGAACAGGAACGTCATCTCGTCGACGTGCATGCCGTAACCCACGTGGTACATCGCATACATCGCCGCCGCACCGCCGACACCGGCAATACGCCCGAAGGACGATTCCAGGCGGGTCTGGATGAATCCGCGGAAGAAGACGGCCTCGAACAGGCCGACCGTCAGCGACATCACCAGCAGCGGAACCCAGTCGACGGGATCAGCGGGCAGGGTGTATCCGAAAAGGGTCAACCAGAACTGGATGGCAGCGAAGACCAGGCCGAGAACCAAGGCCTGGCGCCAGCTGTCCGCCCTGAACCCGAGCGTTCGAAGCGACCGACCGCGGACCCGGACGGTGTAGACGATCGGCCCGACCACGCCCACGAGTAGCCCGCCGGCGAAGCACAGGAAGAGCCCGGCGACCGAACTGACGGTGAAATAGCCGAATGCCAATCGGTACAAGACCACCACGGCGATGTACAGACTCCCGATGACAATGAGGTCGACCCGATCGATCGACCGCTCCGCATGCGGCACGGATCCCGGTATCAGGGCGAGGAGCAAGGCAGAGAGCGGAACCACGATGCCGTAAACGATCGGCTGCGCCACACTCAGGAAGAGCAGCGCTGCCACCACCCATGCTGACCACAGCACTTGCCGCCGGCTCAAGAACCCAGTCATCAGCCACCTCCGAGGATCTTCCCCCCGTCAGCCAGCCTTGCTCTTTCCACGATCTGGAGGTAGAGCCCAACGACCTGACTTTGCCTTCGCCTGCTGCTGACTGGACGAAGTGCAGTCGTGGACAGCACGTCTCATTCGCAGCCAAGCGTTGAGCGGTTTCATACTCCGGCCGACACCGGTATCCGTCCGGCCGCGGCCGCCTCCGACAGCAGCGAGTGGTCGGCGACCGTTCGGTCGGCGTATGCCTCGGCGAACTCGGCGACGGCGCTCTCGAATGTGTCGCTCTTGCCCAGGTAGGCGGCAATGGCGATGCGGTCCCCGGAACGGGCATGCGCTCGCGCAAGAGTCCATCCGCAGATCTCCCCATAAACGGTGAGGATGCGAGGATTCATCTCCTCGATGTCGGCGGAGGCCTTCCCGTCGCGGAGTTGCCGGACGTAGTAGTCGTGCACGGAACCGTCGGCCTCACCGGCCCGCTGCCAGCCCAGGAAGATGTCGCTGGCCGCCTGCGTGAGCCGCTGCCCGGCGACCACCCGGTGACCGGCATTGGCGTACCGGCTCCGCCCGCAATAGGGCTCCAGGACGCTGGGCTGTGCTTGTTTGGCCTGCAATACCAGCGGGTCGCGGTCGCGGCCGAGCATCAGCAGGACGTACGCGCGGGTTCCGACACTGCCGACACCGACGACCTTCCGGGCAATGTCGACGAGCCGGAACTGATCGAAGAGGTGCCGGCGGTCCTCGGGCAGGGTCAGCCGGTAGGCACGGAGCACGTCGCGCAGACCCTGTTCGGCAGCGACGGCGTCCACACCGTCGAGCAATCGTGCCAGCGGGACGATCAGCGGTGGTTCGTCGACGAACCGGGGGCGCCCCCCGGAGTCGGTCGTCAGCTTGCGCAGGGCATCGGCGTTGTCCCGGGTGTGGGCGCGACGGAGGCCGGCGGTGGTCCTCTTGCGCGTCTGCCCGCTCATCCGGGGAGCGAGGTCGCGGACCAGTTGCTCCGCATCGACTTTCGCGTACCAGACGGCGAGATCGCTCTGTCCGGCGAAGCTCCGCATGGCGGTTCGGTAGGCGCGGACGGTGGCCCGAACCGATGCCCGCCGATCACGCCGGCGATGCCCGTTCGCATGGCCGGCCACGCTGATGCTGGCGGCGAGTCGTTTGACGTCCCATTCGAACGGTCCGGGCAGGGTCTCGTCGAAGTCGTTGATGTCGAACACGAGTCGCCGCTCCGGGGTGGCATACAGGCCGAAGTTCGCCAGGTGGGCGTCCCCGCACAGCTGGGCACGCAGGCCGCTGGTGGGTGTGCCGGCGAGATCGGCGGCCATCACAGCGGCTGCCCCGCGATAGAAGGTGAACGGTGACGCGAGCATCCGCCCGTACCGGATGGGCAGGAGTTCGGTGACGCGGTCGTTTCCCTGCTGCACCAGGATCTGGACCGGGTCCCGCTGCGGGCCGTCGGCCGCGGCCATCGAATGCGACTCCAGAGGGACCTCGAGGCGCGTCGCCTTGCCGCGGGCAATCCGATCCGCGGGCGCGGCGTGCGCCGGGAGGTGCCGGTCGTCGACAGCGTCGCTCGGCGGTGCGCTCGTCACATCTTCCACGGGTGGTTCGACGGCGAGATCAGGAGAAAGGGTGATGGGCATCGGGACCTCCGCAGCGAGTTGGTGTCCGCACGCTAGGGCGGGGATCGGACCTCCTACCTCACCCGCCGCAGGTGAGAACGACGCAGCGGTGGGGAGCAGGACACACCGGATCGCCCCTATCGTTGCCCCATGGGTATACGCCCGGTTTCGGTCCGAACGGGAGAATCGGCGAGCGTGGTGGCCGACGCGGATGTCCCTGGCGGCAGCCCGGTCGGGGTCTCCGAGGCGCTGGTCGCAGCCAAGCTGCGGGTTCCCGCCGCCGGCCGCCTCGTGGTGCCCAGGACCCGGTTGTTCACACTGGTCAGCCAGGGCGTGACCGGACCGCTGACGGTGATCAGCGCAGCCGCCGGCTCGGGCAAGACCACGCTGGCCGCGTCCTGGGCGTCGGCGGGCTTGGCACCCGGCCCGGTGGCCTGGTTGACGCTGGACGCGCACGACGACCAACCCGGGCTGTTCTGGGCGTTCGTCGTTGCGTCACTGCGTGGGCACGGCGTCGTGCTGCCCCCGACGGTAGGGGTGCCGCTGCATCCGGATGAGGTCGATCGGTCGTTCCTCGCCGAGTTGGCGGTCGCGCTGGCGGACCGTGCGGAGCCGGTCGTGCTGGTACTCGACCAATTCGAGGTGCTGTCGGACGCCGCGGTGTTCCGTGATCTGGACTTCCTACTGCGGCATGCGGCGCCCGGATTGCGTCTGGTCGTGCTGACCCGGACCGACCCGAGGGCGTTGGTCCACCATCAGCTGTTGCGGACCGATGTGACGGAGATCCGCACTGCTGAGCTGGCTTTCGATCTGGACGAGGCGTCCGCGGTCCTCCGCCAGCATGGTGTTTCTCTGCAGCCGGCGATGTTGGTGGATCTGCAGGACCAGGTACGGGGCTGGGCGGCGGGGCTGCGGCTCTGCGCGATCGCGATGCAGCGCCGGGTCGACCCCGGTCAGTTCGTTGCCGATTTACCGGCCGGCGACGCACGGCTCGCGGGCTATCTGGTGGATGAGGTGCTGGACACCCAGACCGACGACGTACGGGACTTCCTGCTGCGGACCAGCATCGTCGAGCGACTCTGCCCGGCGCTGGCGGACGAGCTGACCGGTCGGGGCGATGCGGACCTGCTGCTGGCCACGTTGCAGCGGTCCAACCTGCTGGTGGAAATCATCGACGAGGCGCCGCCGTGGTTCCGCTACCACCCGATGTTCGCGCAGGTGTTGCGTGCGGAGCTCCGCCGGGGCCATCCGGATGCGGTCCGCGGACTGCACGAGGCCGCCGCGGGCTGGTTGGACAAACACGGCCTGTTCCTGGATGCCGCCCAGCACTACGCCGCCGCCGGGGACTGGCCGGGCGCCTGCTCGGCAATTGTTCGCCGATTGGGGGTGATCCCGTTGCTCGAGGGTCGTGCGTCGACCACGGTCACTGACATCGTCGATGCGATACCGGATCTGTCCGGATCGGCCACCGTGGCGGCCGTACGCGCAGCGGCGGCGGTTGCCCGGTTGGACCTGCCCGCAGCGACCGTACTGCTAAATCGGGCGGACGCCGCGTTGCCGACCGCGCCACCCGCCGACCGGGGCCCGGTGCGGGCCGTGTGCGCGTTGACCCGGGTGATGCTGGCCAGGGCTGCACTGGACGGACCCGGCGCACTGCGGGCATGGACCGATCTGGACCTGGAGTTGTCGTTGCTACCGGCCCTGGCAGCGGACCACCCCGATGCCCGCGCGTTGGCGTTGTCCGCACTCGCAGGGACCCAGATGTGGACCGGTGACTTCACCGCCGCCGAGGTCAGCGTGCAGGTCGCACTGGCAGCGGCCGACGCCGAAGGCTGCGAATACCCCAGACTGCTGGCGCTCGGGCAGCTGGCGCTGCTCGCCTTCCGCAACGGCTAGTTGCACGACGTGGCCCGGCATGGTGGGCAGGCCGTCGTCCTCGCCGAAGAAGCTGGCGTGCCTGCCCGTCACCACTCCGGTCTGGGGCATCTCGCCATGGCGATGGCAGCGCTGGAGTGGAACGACCGGGCGGCGTTCGACCGCCATCTGGACAATGCCTCCGAAACAATCGACGCAGCAACGGATCCGGTGGTACGGGCGCCCGTGACGATGATGCTGGCGTTTCGCCAGGGTCTGGACGGTCACCGGGCAGCGGCGCTGCAGGTGCTGGCGGACCTGCCCAGGATGGTCGCCGGTGCCGCACTGCCCGCCTGGTTGTCCGCCAGGGCGGCGCTCACCGAGGCGGCTGTCGAGTTGCGCTGCGGCCAACCGGCGCAGGCACTCCGGGTGCTGGAACGAGCGACGGTCCGCGGGACGGAATGGCGGCTGGGCACAGCGGCGGCGAGCTGGGCGGCCGGTGACCCGGCGACCGCCCGGCGGCTGATCGACCCCATCCTGAAGGGGCCGGATCTGGTCATCGAAAGTGGGCTCGTCGACGCCGGGGTGCTGTCCTGCCGGCTCCACCTGGACGCCGGGGATCGGCCCACTGCGCGACGAGATCTGTTGCAGGCACTGGCTATTGCGCGGCCGCAGGGACGCCGGCGGCCCTTCGTGGAAGCCCGGTCGTGGCTCGGTCCGTTGATCCGTGAGTCGCCGGACCTGGTGGCGGCGGCCGCCTGGTTGGGTCCCGGTATGCAAGCGGTGCCCAGGTCGGGATCGATGGACCATTCCGATGTTGCCGCTGCGTTGGTGGAACCCCTGACAGAACGCGAACGAACGGTCCTTGCGCGAATGGCCCTGGCGATGTCCGTCGCGGACATCGCGGCCGACCTCACATTGTCGGTGAACACCGTGAAGACGCACCAGAAGAGCCTGTACCGCAAGCTGTCCGTGCAGCGCGCGAACGACGCGGTCCGCCGCGGCCGGCAATTGCAGATCGTCTAGATCAGCGCACCCGGCGGCCGACCGCGGCGGTTGCCGGGCAACGATTGTCCCGGGGCGGCTCACATCTGGCGGGTGAGGTGCACAGCCTGTCCCGGCTCTACCGTGCGGCTCGACGGGCATCGACCGACGATGCTCACTGATGATCCTGCTGTTCGAGGGTGGCGCGGGCTGCGCCGGACACAATGCGCAGCACCAGGGCGATGAACACCAGGTCACCGAGGATCTGGGTGCTGACGAGAATTCGGGCGAGGTCGGTGACGGGGGCGATGTCGCCGTATCCCACCGTCCCGAAGGTGACGATCGAGTAGTAGAGCCCGGCGGTGCGGTTGAGCGGCTGGCTGAAGCTGCCGGGGCTCAGCTCGGACAGCGTGACGTAGGCGGCGGCGTAGATGGTGAGGAAGAACGGCACCGCGATGGCGATGGCCTCGACGGAGCGCAGCTCCGGCAGGTCGGCCCGCACGATCCGGCGGACCTCCCATACCATCACGCCGACGAACAGCACCGCTCCGGCGAGCAGCGATGCGACGGCCTGCAGGTCGCTGGAGGCGTCGGCGAACGGCAGCAGGTAGTACGCGGCGATGACGCCGAGGAAGATCGCCAGGAAACGCGCCAGGGTCTTGAGCACAGCGCGCCTGCGTTCGGCAACGGTCAGGTGGGCCACGCGTCGGGGCGACATCGCGGTGCTCTCCGTCAGCCCGCGTCGGCTCTGATCGACCGCAGCGCCTCGGTGTCGGCCCGCGTCCAGTCGGCCGGTGCGCCGAGGGCGACCCAACCGTCGACGTAGTCCCGGCCGTACCGGTGGCCGTGGCCGAACGGGACGTCCTGGGCGAACGCCAGGTCCACCACGACCTGCCAGAACGTGACTACCGGGATCCAGTGCATCGACGGTGAGACGTCCGGTCCCCGTGGGTTTTCCAGCCATTCGGGGCGGTGCAGCATCAGGTCCGGGCCCCACCACACCACGGGGTCGGAGGAGTTCTGGATGTACAGCATCCGCGGCGTCGACCATTCCGACGGTGGGTTGGCCAGGTCGGCCGGCTGGACGGCGAACCGCACCTGTCGGCCTTGGTCGACGATCGGCAGCCAGACCGGGGACGTCGGCTCGCGCTGCGCGGTGATGCGCTGGTGCAACTCGTCCGCGAACGGCGGTCCGGCCAGCAGGGCACCGTCGGTCTCGCTGACCACCTGCTGCACGCTGTCGAAGACCGTGTCGGTGCCGAACGCACCCAGGCTCTCCCCGAACACGAACAGCTTCGGCCGTGAGTCGGCCGGCAGCTGCAGCCAGCGTTCGCGCACAGCGTCGATGAGCGCCGCCGCGGCCGCTGAGGCCTTGCTGCGGTCCACCAAGAACGACACCCAACTGGGCAGGTAGGAGTACTGCAGCGCGACCTGAGCGGTGTCGCCGTTCCAGACGTACTCCATCGAGTCCGCTGCGGCGGGATCGACCCACCCGGTGCCGGTGGTGGTCACAACGGTCAGCACGCTGCGGTCCCACGCACCCGTCCGGTCCAGTTCGGCCAACACGAGATCGACCTCGCCCTGCAGGGAATCGGCCGAGTCGAGGCCGGCGTACACGCGGATCGGGTCCTTCGCCGGCGTTCCGTTGAATGCCGTCAGCGTGGCTTGATCCGGTCCAGAGGCGACGAAGGTGCGTCCCTCCACACCGAGCGTCGACCACGCGGCCAGGGACTGCGGGGACCCCGACCGGGCAGGGTCGGTCGGTTGTTCGATGCCCGGAGCGGTGCCGCCGTTCCCGAGCGACGACACCCGGTTCATCGCGCTGATGAAGCCGTCCCACAGCACGCCCTGCACCAACCCGGCGACGATCAGCGCCACCACAACCGCACCGGAGACATACGCGAGCCGTCGCGGGATGAACCGGTCGAGCGCTCGGCCGAGCCGCCGACTGCCCAGCCGGATCACTCTGGCCAGCAGCACCAGTACCGCCGCCACCAGGGCGCCGACGACGAAGATGAGCGTCACGTCCCAGACCAGCGGGTCGGTCATCCCCATCAACGCGCGGACCTCGTTCTGCCACCCCCGACCCAGCAGCAGGAACACGATGATCAGCACGGCGCTCAGCCCGATCAGCGTCCACCACGCCTGCCGGCTCGGCCGACGGCTCCACGACTCAGGCCCGAGCGCCCTGGCCGCAGCCCCGATCGAGGCGCCGATCCCGTACCCGAACGCGGCAGTGAGCCCGGAAACAACCCCCTGCAACAGCCATGTCCTGGGCAGCATCGACGGGCTCTGCGTCAGGCAGAAGAACAGCACCGCGCCGATCGTCCCGCCGAAACCCGGTGCGTGGCGCACGATCCGGGTGGGCCGCCGCGGTATCGCCTGCGGTGCGTCCTGCGACTGGGGAATCGGCTCCCGGGTGGTCGCGCTCATGAACTCTCCTACGGTGATGCGCGGCGCGTGATCGCGCCGCTGCTAGTGGCCGACCACGCTTTTCAGCGCGACGACCCCGACGGCAACGACCAGCACCACAGCGCCGCGCGTCAGGGCATAGGCCCAGCTGCGCCCGCGCAGACGGGCGATCAGAACGCCCGTCACCGCTGGGAGCGAGGCGAGCAGCAGCATCGAGACGGCCACTGCCGCCCCACCGTCGAGGAGCACGAACGGGACCGAGGCGAAAAGTGCAACGGCGAAGCCGCCGCTCAACTGGGCACCTGCCTCCTGCGCGGCCGACGGCGACCAACCGCCATCCTCCGCGGTGATCCGCGCCGCGAGCCGGAACGCCAGCCAATGCGCCAGCACTAGACCGACCGCGGTGCCGATCATCAGCCGCACGATCTCGCCGTCCGGCGGCAAGCGTTCGTGCGGCACGGCGACCAACGCGGCCAGCAACACCAGCGCCACGTACATGGCACTGGCCAGAAACTCCCTGAACAGGACACGTTGATGTCCCGAGAGGTCGGCCCCGGGCTGGTGGTCGCGGCTGACGGTCTCGACGCCATCCGAATCGCTCACGACTCGAACGGTAGGAAAATCCCGCTGTCCGGGGCTCACCCGTGGAATGTGAGATCGGAGATCGATGACGTCGACGTCGATGTCACCGGCGTCGGACCGATCGCAGATCATTCAGCCGCGTCCGCGCCCACGGCCGGCCGCCGTCTGACGGATCCCCTCGTTTCACATCGCAGGTGTGAGCCGGGGCCGGATCCGCATTCCTACCGTTAGGAGTGTGAACACCGGCACCGGTATGGCCATCTTGGCCGCCGTGTGGTCCGGCCCACGAGACGTGGACCGGTTGGTCAGCAATCTGCTCGAGACCGGTGCAGCCGGGCCTGTCGACCGGCTGAACGTCGCTGCGCTCGGGCTGACGCCGGACGGCCGGCTGCGGATCCATCGGCACGGGCGGACCGACCAGGGCGTGCTCATCAGCGGTGTGGTGGGGGCGGCTCTCGGCATCCTCGCGGGCGGCCCGGGATGGCTGCTACTCGGCGGCGGGCCTCTGGAACGCCTTGCCGCAGCGGCGATCGGCGCAGGCATGGAGAGCGGACCGCTGCGCAATTTTGCTGACCGGTTGCCGACCGGCGGGTCGGCGGTGTTGGCAGTGGCTGCGAATGACGTCGCCACCGCGCTGCACAGGGAGTTGGTCGTGCTCGACGGCGAGGTGACCGTGCAGCACATCGACGCCGTCGTGGTGCGGGCAACCGGCCTGTCCGCGGCCGTCAGGTACGACGCCGCTGACGCCGATGGCGACGTCATCGCAATCCGGGGAGCGCGAGGCGCACCGTTCTCACCTTCCCGGGTGGGTCGGACACCGTCCGGGACACCGGCGCAACGGGACGGTTAGCGGCTCCGGCCGATCCGCGCGCCGACCAGCACGCCGACCAGCATCGAGAGCGCGCCGAAAGCGGCCGCTCCGAGCAGTGACCGGGCACCCGGCCGGGCGGGCGGCGTCGCGAACTGAGCGGGCGGCACGGGCCGCTGTTCGGTCGCAGCCAGGCCTGCCGTCACCGGAGGCACAGCGGCGGCGGTGACGGCCCGGGCACCGGTGAGCACGTCGTCGATCGCCGCGAAGAACAACCCGGCGGTTTTCTTGGCGACGCCGTTCAGGACCCGCTGCCCGACCCCGCCCACCATCCCGCCGACGACGGCGTCGGCGTCGTAATCCACCCTGGTGCTGCCGTCGGGCAGGGCGGTGAATCCGACAGCCACCGAGGTGTCGATGGTGCCGGGCCCGCCGGAACCGTTGGCCCGCATCGTCAGCGACGCCGGTTCGATGAGGTCCGCAAACGTCACCTCGCCGGAGTAGGAACCCTTGATCGAGGCGACGCCGAGGGTCACGGTGAGCGCGAAGCGGTTCTCCGCGACGGGTGTCAGGACGTCACAGCCGGGGATAACCGCCGCCAGCACCGCGGGGTCGGTGACCGCGGCCCAGACCCGGTCCGGCGGACCGTGCAGCACAGCTGATCCGGACACCTTCATGCGCTCACACCTTTCACCAGCGGGGTCGGTACCGCCGAATGACGCTCGACCTGATCCACCTTCCCGGCGGCGAAGGCGTTGCGCAGGTCGAACAGCGCGCTCGGGTTCAACGGCATGCTGTCGATCCGGAAGCCGACCGCGTCCTCGACGGCGGAGGCGATCACCGCCGACACCGGGATCACGCCGGCCTCCCCGGCACCCTTGATACCGAGCGGGTTCAGCGGCGACGGCGTCTCCTGATGGCCGAGCTCGAACCGTTCCGGCATCTCGGTCGCGTACGGCATCAGGAAGTCCATGAAGGACGCGTTCAGCAGTTGCCCGTGCTCGTCGTAGGCCAGCGTCTCGTACAGCGCGCCGCCGATCCCCTGGGCGACCCCACCGTGCACCTGGCCGGTGACGATCATCGGGTTGATCAGCGTCCCGCAGTCGTGCACCACGCAGTACCGGTCGATCCTGATCTCGCTGGTGTCCGGGTCGATCTCGACGATCGCGGCGTGCATCCCGGACGCGAACGTGCACCGCGGCGGCGAGTAGTAGTCCCGCGATTCCAGCCCCGGCGAGTCGCCCTCCGCGATCGGCGGGATGTCCGGGTCGGCGGGCCTGGCGAACTGGGTGGCGGCCTTCGCCGCCTCGTCGAAGGCATATCGCAGCGGGTTCGACAGCACCGCGACCTGGCCGAGCATCGATTCGTGCTCGATGAACCGGGCGCTTAATAGCTTAATCACCGACTG